>CAZCAS010000009.1:0-25971 GCA_964496725.1 uncultured Dehalococcoidales bacterium | reverse complement strand
TCTCTGGAGAGACCCCTGATAGGTGGGGCACCGAAGGGGTGAGTCTGCAGAGTATGCAGATAATCTCTCAGGTAAAAAGGACAGAGGCAGTCAGCTTAAGGCCGAATGCCTCTGTGAGTTTTTATGAGAGTTATTAGGAAAGGATTAAGCGAGAAGAAAAGAAGGTTAAATAGAAAAGGCCTGTGGCAACAGGTCTTTTAGGAAGTGAAAACGGTATCATGTCATACAGGCATTTTTACTGTAGATCAATTCCGAAGATAAGCCAAGCAGATGCCCCGAGGGGCTCAGAGGCAGGGTGTTTCTCTGAGCCCTTCTTCTTTTCACTTAATGCCTCCTTCCTACTCTTTGCCGCTGGGGGGTGTGGTGCCCCCTAGCAGCGGCAAAGGGAACTTTGTCACTGAGGATGCGAAACAGCATATAGAGTTTTGAGAGATAAAATAAAAAGAGGAGGGATGATGCGTATGAAGTAAACGATAACTGGGAGATGCTCTAAAGGCAGAAAGCTTAAGGGAGGTCTTACATTGAAGAGAAAGGATTTACGAAAACTAATCATCGTCGTTAGCTTGGTAACGGCGCTGGCAGTAGTGGTACCGATGATGAGCGGCTGTATAGGCAAACCAGCCGCAGCCCCTTCAGCAGCACCAGAAGAAGGAGCAGCACCAGCACCAGCACCAGCAGCACCAGCACAAGTGACGGAACCCATCGTGTGGAGGCTTCAAACCTATGCCGGTGCTACCCTGTCTCAGTTTGTCATCAAAAACAGCATAGACCGGTTTAATAAGGCGGCCAATGGACGGATGAGGATAGACGTATATACTGCTGATGAGCTGGTGCCCCAAGGCGAGTTGTTCCGAGCATTACAGGAGGGGACAGTTGACGCCGTCCAGAGTGACGATGACTCGATAGCGTCCCCGGCAGATGTGGCTATATTTGCCGCTTACTACCCCCTTTCCGTACGCTACGGAATAGATGTTAATGTGCTGTTTGAGTACTACGGGCTGGACAAAATCTGGAGGGAATCCTACGACGAGATACCAGGCGTTACCTGGCTAGATGCGTCAAGCTGGGACCCGGTTAACTTCGCTACCAAAGGGAAGAAAATCGAACACCTTAGCGACCTCAAGGGACTGCGAATGTATATGTTCCCCACTGGAGGCCAGTTCACGGGAAAATACTACGGCGTTATCCCCATGTCCCTCCCCTATGAGGACGTGCAGATGGCGGTTCAAACCGGTGAGCTAGACGGAGTTGCTTGGTCAGGCATCACCGAGGATTATACTGTGGGCTGGGCTGATGTTTGCGACTACTTTCTGACTAACAACTTCTGCGGGGGGTGGCTGGGTTCCTGGTTTGTTAACGACGACTCATGGGCGAAGGTGCCTGACGACCTGAAAGAGTTGTTCATGCTAACAATACGTGAGTCGGACTACTTCCGACTACTCTGGTACTGGCACGGTGAAGCTGACTACCGTGTGACAGGAACAAAGCTGGAGCTGACCACCATCCCCGACGATGAGTGGCAGCAGGTGATAAAGGACGCGAAGGAGTTCTGGGATGAGACTGCCGCCACCGGCCCCAGACGTGCCAGAGTGGTAGAGATACTCAAAGAATACGACGCAGCCATGGAAAAAGCCGGCTTTCCGTACCGATGATGACCTGGACAACAAGAGTTTAGTCTAGCATAAAGGTTAGCCTTCCCTCTCAGCAGAGTGGAAGGGGGAGGGGAGGCTAACTTCGAAAATATCAACTTAAAGCAAAGGAAGTAAAGTGCCTAAAGCAGTAAAAGTCTACGTGCGATGTATTGATGCAGCCAGCCGGGCGGTAGGCAAGTTCTCAATGTATGCCATCTTCTTCGGTATGATGGGGGTTCTGCTAAGGGAGGCTTTCGCCAGGACCCTTTTTAATGACCCCAAGATATGGACAGTGGAGGTGGCCATGTTC
The DNA here is from genome assembly GCA_964496725.1 of uncultured Dehalococcoidales bacterium. Classification (GTDB taxonomy): domain Bacteria; phylum Chloroflexota; class Dehalococcoidia; order Dehalococcoidales; family E44-bin46; genus JAZGHN01. The sequence continues at coordinate 24,030 of CAZCAS010000009.1, read as the reverse complement.
CTTATGGCTTCCTATTACCTGCTTGGCGGTGGCTACTCCATGATTCTGGATTCGCATGTCAGGATGGACCTTCTCTATAGCCGGTGGGATGCGAAGAGACAGGCTCTTATTGACGCTATTACAGCCTTCTTTCTTATCTTCTACGTGGTATTTCTCATCATCGGCAACATTGACGGCATTGTATATGCTTTGACATACCATCAAAAAAACTATACCCCGTGGATGCCACCTCTGGCCCCCATCAAGATTATTATGATAGTCGGCATCGTATTGATGCTGTTGCAGGTTATAGCCACATTCTTCAAGGACCTAGCAAAAGTTAGAGGGAAGGAGATAACATGAGTTATGAGCTTATCGCTATGCTGATGTTTGCCGCGATGATGTCCATGCTTCTCACCGGGCAACGCGTCTTCGCTGCCATCGGTTTTGTCTCCACTGTTTTCGCTCTGGCCCTGTGGGGGACGGGTGCTGAGGGGATGCCCTTCCACGCAGCCTTTATCCTGCTGAATTGGTATCCGCTGCTAACACTGCCCTTGTTCATCTATATGGGGTATATGTTTGCCGAGTCAGGGATAGCGGATGACCTTTACCGCATGTTCCATGTCTGGTCGGGTCCAGTCAGGGGTGGCTTAGCCATAGGAACCATTGGTCTAATGGCAGCAATAGCGGCTATGAATGGGTTAAGCGTAGCCGGCATGGCGATTGGAGCCAGCCTCGCCTTACCAGAAATGCTCAAGCGAAAGTATGACAAGATAATGATAACCGGAGTAATCCAGGCTGGCAGTTCCCTGGGCATCCTGATTCCGCCCAGCGTAGTCCTTGTTCTCTATGGAGTGATAGCTAGGCAACCGGTCGGTCAGCTATGGATGGCCGGTGTTCTCCCCGGCATCATGATGGCAGGCATGTTCGTCGGATACATCTTTATTAGATGCCGGCTTCAGCCACACCTGGGACCACCGTTACCCCTGGAAGAGCGGCGGATGATTAGCTTGAGAGAGAGGTTTCGGCTGCTCCGGGCTGGGATAGTTCCTCTGGTCATCATTTTTTCCATGACGGGACTGTTCCTGATGGGGGTAACCAGTCTAGTCGAGTCTTCAGCAGTAGGGGCATTGGCAACTACCATCGCCGCTATCGTCAACCGCCGGTTAAACCGGCGGGTACTAGACCGGACACTAACTAATACTTTGAGCGTCAGTTGCATGTTTATGTGGGTTATTCTGGCGGCACTTTGCTTTGGTGCCGTCTTTGATGGTCTTGGTGCGGTGCATGCGGTAAAGAGTCTATTTATCGAAAGGTGGCACCTCAGCCCGTTTATGGTACTGGTCATGATGCAGCTTTCCTATATCCTGATGGGCATGTTTCTGGACGATACCGCCATGCTCATCATTGTTGCTCCTCTTTATGTCCCCCTAATAATCTCGCTGGGCTTCAACCCAATATGGTATGGTGTCCTCTATACTATAACCTGCCAGATGGCTTACATGACGCCTCCCTTCGGCTATAACCTGTTTCTTATGAAGGCGATGGCCCCTAAAGAGATAACTCTAGCGGATATCTACCGCTCTATTGTACCCTTTGTCGGGGTTATGGGTATTGCTTTAGCCGTGGTACTGCTGTTTCCCCAGATTGCCATGTGGTTACCTAATCTATACTTTGCTAAATGAAGCTGGTAAATGGCGATAATGCCCGTAACCAATAAGATGGTGATTGCTCAGGCTCCCAAGGGAGGTGGGTTTCCCTCATGGCGATAGCGACAAGAAAATAAGACTTAACAAAGGAGGTGAGTTAAATGACAGGGCTTAATGAAGTATTTGGAAGCCATTGGTTGAGCAGGGTTGATGAATACAGGCATCCTCCGAGGATACTTTTTGGTATCGGGGCAGTAAACAAAGTAGGGACAATAGCTAAGGAGGTTGCCAAAAACACAAGCGCCATAATAATCACTGATAAGACTCTCCAGAAAATTGGCGTGATTGAGGGGCCAAAGAAGTCTCTAGAAGAAGCAGGGTTCACCACTGACGTGTATGGGTTAGAGGTAAAGGAACCTGTAATAGAAGAGGTTAAGAAGGCTATCAATGCTGCCAAAGGAAAGGATTATGGGCTTGTCGTTGGCATTGGTGGTGGTGCGGCTATGGACCAGGCAAAAATGGTTGCTGTTATGTTAGACACTCCCGGTGAACTAGAAGAGTATGTTTGCCCAAAGGATAAACCTTTAGCGGGAGCAAGGCCGAAACTCCTCATACCTACAACCTCTGGGACGGGTAGCGAGTGCTCCAATACGGCGGTGGTGATTGTGTCTGAGAAGAAGATAGGGTCAACGAAGAGCTGGATCACCGGAACCCCGGTGCTGGCTGATGCTACGGTAATAGACCCAAGTCTGATAGTAGGGTTGCCACCCAGAATGACTGCCGGAAGCGGAATGGATGCCATGAGCCACACTGCTGAAGCCGTTTTATCTTTACAGGCAAATCCCTTTTCTGATGCCATAGCGCTAAAAGCAGTCGAACTGGTATCTCAGAATTTGAGGACTGCGTATCACCAGGGGCATAACATAGAAGCCAGATGGAACATGGCACTGGCTGCGAGCATAGGCGGAATAGTTATAAGCTATTCCTGGGTAGCCGGGCCGGCAACATTGGCCCACGTTGCATCTGAAGGGATATCAGCAAAATATAATATTCCTCACGGCGAGGCTTGTGGTGTGTTGCTCCCCTTCGTTTATTGGTACAATCTGCCAGACGCTTATGGGAGAAAAAAGATTGCTGACATCGCGGAGGCAATGGGAGAAGATGTGGTTGGTTTGCCCACCAAAGCAGCCGCCGAGGAAGCCGTCACAGCCACCTTTGACTTACTAGAGGACGTAGGCTTGCCCACAAACTTAAAAGATTACGGCATTTCCAAGAAAGACATCCCTATGATTTCAGAGTACATATTGCAGCGGGCTGAAGAGATGTATTCAATGTCTAAATACAATCCCAAAAAGGCTACTTTAGAGAACCTGACAGAATTCTTTGAAAAGGCATTTGAAGGAAGAGAATCTATAGGGCTCTAATTGCGCACACAGATTGGGCAATATAAGATGTGAAAGCTTATTAAAAGCTGAGGGAGACAAAGGATGTATAAAAAAATACTAGTTCCCCTAGATGGTTCAAGGTTTGCTGAGAGTGCCCTAGAGCATGTCAGGGCAATCGCCCAAGGGTGTCAGGTTAGTAAAGCAATTTTGGCAAGGGTATTAGTACCTCTTATAATGGATGTGAAAGATTACGTTGGCGCAGAGCACATCCGTGAGGCTGAGGACAAACTTGAAGCCGGTGCTAGGAAATACCTTGGTAAGATAGCAACTAAGCTGAGGAAAGACGGCATATCTGCTGAGACCAAACTGGTGGTTAATGGTGAGCCGGCGGCGAAGATTCTGGGAGTCGCCAAGGAGGAAAAGGTAGACCTGATTATTATGAGCACACACGGAAGGTCCGGGTTCTCGCGCTGGGTCCTCGGCAGTGTTGCCGAAAGAGTGCTATCACATTCTTCTGTCCCTGTTCTTATGGCGATACCGCCCGGCTTCAGGCGAGGTTAGCGAAGTAACCAATAATATTAGACTACGAGGGTGTCTCCCATAAGATATAAGCATCATCTCTGTAGCCAGAGCTGCAAGGGGCGATATCTTGGGGGGCACGTGTTTCTATATGCCCCCATCTCTAGATAGATATGGGGGCACTCGCTGGCAAAGTCGTAACTGTTTACAAAAACAACCCTGAAAGAGCTGGGATTCAAAGGGACGGTGTGTAAACTTTTAACCCCAGCTCCACCAAGCGCTCTCCCTTCGGCAGTCAACTGCAAGTCCAGCCTCAACAACTATGCCTAATACTATATACTATTATACTATGTATCCTTCCAGCCAACCGACAGCCTGATAAGTTAGGGTTGACACCAAGATATCTTATGATATACTACTTTTTGGGACTTGACATACATAGATTATCTATGGTTATACTGTATTCGGGTGATATGATGTTTATAAATCGCGTGGCATATTCTCACCAGAAGGTGTAGGGATGCTAACTAAAAGTAACTTAAATAAAACGTAGAACTAAAACCACCTATAGTAGACTATAGGTGGTTTAATTTATTGCAGGCTTATACTATAAAGGAGGTGGGAAATGTAATTATGTACTTTAAGATTAGATGTACCCAAGCTATTTAGAAAGGAGGTGCTAAATGAGTAAAGGGTTACTGAAAATAGTTCTCCCTATTGCGCTGACAGTAATGCTAGCAATAGGTTTGCCTCTAACGAGTGGCTGTGCAGGCAAACCAGCAGCGCCAGCAGCGGAAGAGCCATGGGTATTAGGATATATCGGAGCCCTTGCTACCGATGTTGGCAGGAGCGGCGAAAGGGCGTGCGAAATCTGGGTAGATGAGGTAAATGCAGCAGGCGGAATTTTAGGACGCCCCGTAACGCTGATAAAGGCTGATTCCACAGAAGACCCTACAGAGGGGGTAAAGGCATACGAATACCTTGCTGAGCAGGACCCCGACTTCATGGTCTCTGGATGCATAGATGATGTCACCCTAGGCTGGATTTCTCGCATGATAGAATACAAGATCCCCATGATAGATACCTGGACCTCAGCCATCAGGGCTATCAATATCGTTTATGATGAGTACGAAGCAGGTGCCAAATGCTACTTCATGCCCCACATGAACGATTACGACCAGGGTGCCGAGTATGTCTCCTTTGCCAACGACTTCTTGGCCAAGGAGATGGGCTGGAAAACCTGCGTCCTCTATTATGAGGATACCGCCTATGGTAACGGGGTAGCTGAATACATCAGAGACGAGATAGGCCCTGGCGCTGGCATAGAGGTGGTCGGAGAGGTTTGCTACGATATAGATACCTTCGACTTCACCCCGGTGTACTCCGAGATAGAAAGCTATAACCCCGATTTTATCTACCACATCTGCTCGGTTAACTGCGTGCCACCCAGCGCCGCCTATGTAGAACTGCAGGTTCCCATACCCATCCTAGGAGTAAACGTAGCCGCCTGCAGTGCCGAGTTCTGGGATGACATGGGAGGCGCGGCAGGAGGCTTCTCTGCCATGATGCCACCACCAACTATCGGTCTGGAATTTGATCCGTTCAACCAAGCCTTCATCAACGAGTACAAGGCAAGGTACACTGACCGCCCTATCTTCCCCCACTTTAACGGGTTTAACGCCTACAACTGCCTATGGATGGCGAAGGCCGCAGCCGAGAAGGCCGGCGGATTCAAGGGCGAGTACCTGGATGCTTGGGTCGAAGAGATGGAGAAACAGGAGCTGGTTCTCTGGCGTTATGGTGGACTCGAGCGCGATGATGCAGCGGCACAGGCTGCCGGAGCAGAGCAGGATATAAAGTGGCAGGACTACCTGTTCTACGGACACGAGGACCAAGATCATTGCCACTCCTGCGTACTAGACATCACCGGTGAGCATGGACGCCCCGGCGCTATGGTTATGCAGTGGGGCTTGGAGAAGAAGACACCGCTAGAGGATACGGTCCGCATCATTCATCCACCGAGATGGGCCAACTCAGAGTTTATCTTCGTACCCTGGATACCAGAGGCGAAGAGGGGCCAGTAACGCTAGGATTCCCTGTTTAGTCGGAAAAGCCTGAGACAACCCCCTCCCAAGGGGGAGGTTATAAGGGGGGTGGAGGAAGTTTCCACCCCCCTTAACAGGAAAGTAAATTCTCTAAGTAAGGATAAGCCAACAGCATGGAGCAGATACTGATTCAGGGCGCTCTCCTCAGTGGATTGTACGCCCTAATAGCACTGGGCTTCACCATGATATATGGTGTGGGAGGGGTGCTTAACCTAGCTCATGCCGGATATGTTATGGTTGCCGCCTACATGTACTATATGGCGACATATGACTTGGGACTTCCCCTAGCTGCTGGTTTCGCCATCGCCATCGGTGTTAGCACTGGACTCGCCGTCGCCACCTTTATGGGCTGGGTGAGACGGTTCCTGAACGACCCTGTCGTGGTTTTCGTCTCCACCCTGATCGCGGCTTTACTAATGGAGCATATCATGACCCTTGCCTTCTTCAGGGAGAACATAAATGTGCCGCCCGTTGTGGCAGGAATGACCCAGATTCTGGGGCATTCTTTTTCCAACAACCTCATTGCCGCCCTGATTGTAAGCTGGATATGCATAGCAGCGGTATTATTCTTTGTGAGAAGGACTCACATGGGACGGGCTATGCGCGCCCTAGCTATGGACAGGAAGGGGGCGATAATCTCGGGGATAAACCCCCATATGGTTAATCTGACCACCTGGGCTTTATCCGGGGCACTGGCTGGAGTCGCTGGTATATTCTATGGTAGCTATACCTTTCTCGTACCCCACATGTGGGTGTTGCCACTGATAATGTCCTTCGCCATAGTGGTAATAGGAGGGCTGGGCAGCATTGAGGGCACCCTTGTCGGGGCTCACATAGTCGGCTTTATGGAAACTGCCACCGTCCTGGCGATTAACGACAAATTGAGGAGTGTGCCTGGCCTAGTGATTATGATTATTGTGCTGGTTCTCCGTCCGAAGGGTCTGCTTGGCAGGTAATTAATTATGAAAAAATCTAAAGTGAGGATATGACCTTGGTTAGAAGATTACGCTGGTGGCTGATTGGTATAGCGGTGATGTGTGTGCTACCGCTCTTCATCCCTGCTAGCGTCACCAGGCTTCTTATCATGGCGGCCTACCTGGCGATTTTTGCCATGAGCTGGGACATGATGTCTGGGTATACCGGCTATGTCAGCTTCGGGCATCCCTTCCTAATTGGCTTGGCCGCCTATGTTAGTGCGTTCTTATCTCACCAGGGAGGCTTCCAGCCGCCACATATCGTCCTGCCACTTTATGTAACTATACCTCTGGGTGTAACCGCCGCGGTGGGAGGGGGAATGCTCTTCTTCCTCCCCAGCATGAGGGTAAGAGGTCCCTACTTCAGCCTGATTAGCCTCGCCTTTATGGAGATATTGTATCGCTTGATAATAGCCATACATCCGGAGTATACCGGTGGAGATAGAGGGCTACCTCGCATACCAGCAGTGGTTCTGGGAGCAGTCCCCAACTATTATCTTTCCCTTGGTCTCATGTTTGCCACTGCCATCGGCTTGTGGTATGTGTCAAGGTCTGACGTGGGCAAGACTCTGAAGGCCATACATATGGACGAGGATGTAGTGGAAGCAAGTGGCATCAGCACCTATAAGTTCAAGAGGTTTGCCTTTATTCTCAGCGCATTGACGGCAGGACTCGGAGGAGTCTTCTACACTCACTATCTGCAATCGATAAGCCCACGACGGGCTTTCAGCACCACCTTTCTCCTCGATATAATAATTTCAGCAGTAATTGGCGGCATGGGCACCATTACCGGACCGATATTTGGTGGTTACTTCCTGACCTTTATCCTGGAGTACCTGCGCCCCTACCTCTTCGGGCAGTGGAGGCTATTTGCTTACGCCCTGGTGGCAATATTTATCGTTATCTATAGACCAAGGGGATTTTACGGCATAGTCCAGGATATAGGAAACTGGTTCCGGGTAAGGAGAGTGAGAAGGGGGGAGCAGTATGGCTAAGTTGCTCGAGGTGCAGAGTATTACCAAAAGGTTCGGAGGGATTGTCGCTGTTAGCGACCTCAGTTTTCACTTGAAGGAGGGTGAAGTCCTTGGCCTGATGGGACCCAATGGCTCGGGCAAGACCACGTGCTTTAACCTTATCATGGGAGACTACTTACCTGATTCAGGGCAAGTCTTCTATAAGGGAAAAGATATCACCAAGCTGCCTACTCACCAGAGGGTGATAATGGGCATTGCCCGCACCTATCAGGTGCCGAGACCCTTCACAGAGATGACCATCTTTGAGGACGTAAAAGTAAGCACCTATGAGAATAGCATCATTAAAGCCCTGACTGGACGAGCAGGAGCACATGATGAGTATGTCAAGGAGACCCTGGAAGGTGTCGGGCTGGGGGGGAAGTTCAATCGGTATCCCCGTGAGCTGACAATGGGAGACCTTCGCCGGGTGGAACTGGCCAAGGCATTAGCCACCAACCCCAGAATCGTTTTGCTTGACGAGATCTTCGCCGGGCTGACCGTGGCAGAGATTGAAGAAATCGACAAGTTACTCAGGCAGAAGAGGGAGGAGGAAGGTCTAGACTTCATAGTCGTCAGCCACGACCTAAAGGCTCTAGCCCCACTGGTGGACAGGGTGGTGGTCATTCAGTTCGGCCACCTCATTGCCCAAGGTACCTGGGACCAGATTGTTAACGACGAAAAGGTCAAAGAGGCATATTTCGGATAATAAGGTAATGGCGGAGGTGCAGCATGGCTTTTTTGGAAGTCAAAGACCTTGATGTTCATTATGGTAAGGCGCAAGCCCTGAAGGGCGTTTCCTTCAGCGTGGAGAAAGGGGAATGCATAGGAATAGTCGGTCCCAATGGTGCGGGTAAGTCAACTCTGCTGGATTCCATCCTCGGACTCACATATTGGGAAGGACAAATTATCTTTGATGGGGCTAGCCTGAAGGGGCTACGTCCCAGAGACATAATCAAGCTGGGGATTGGCTATGCCCCAGAGCGGGGGAATCTCTTCCCTTATATGAATGTGAGGGAGAACCTCCTAGTCGGCGCTTACGTGGCCCGGGATAGGATAGATAAGAGCTTTAAAGCGGTATATGAAATGCTCCCTCTCCTTCAAGAACGCCAAAAGCAAGCAGCGGGCACACTGAGCGGGGGAGAGCGCCAGATGCTCGCCCTAGGGCGAGCCTGGATGTCAAGCCCCAGGCTATTATTACTGGATGAGCCAACCCTGGGTCTTGCCCCCATTGTCATCGCCAGAATAGCGACCACTGTGGAGGCCCTAAAGAAAAGGGGAGCCACTATTATCATCGCTGAGCAGAACGTGACCTTCACCGCAGCCCACGCTGACAGGCTCCATCTCATAGAGAGAGGTCAGTTGACCATGGCAGGCACCGCCGAAGAGCTGGCAAGAGAAGAATATGTCAAAAAGACTTACTTCGGCGTCTAATGATAACCCTCTTCAGCATTGGCAAATAGCCATACCAGCGTCGATGTATTCAAGTAACAAAGGGATGTGGAACTAGCTATCCCACATCCCTTCAATGTATTCTTAACCTTCTTTGCTATTCTTTACTGGGATATATAACCGCCATCGACGACAAACTCTCCGCCGGTAACCCAGTCGGATTCATCAGAGGCAAGATACAGACTGACATAAGCGATATCAATCGGTTTACCGATGCGGCCGCGGGGGTGCATCTTGCCTACCTTTTCAAAATACTTCTCAGGTTCAAGTCCATAACCCTGGGCCTCCTCTTCTGTTAGCTGGGTATGAATGTAACCGGGGTGCACAGAATTGACTCGAATATTATATCCAGCTTCGGAACAGGATAGCGCTACCGATTTAGTAAAAGCCCTTACCGCACCTTTAGAGGCACAATAAGCAGGCAACCCGGCTTCACCCACCATAGCATCAATAGACGATATATTTACTATGGAACATGGCTCACCATTCTTCTTCATAGCCCCGATGCCATATTTACAACCCAAGAAGACACCGGTGGCGTTTATATTCATTATCCAATTCCATTCATCAAGCGAGGTCTCTTCAACATTTTTAGCCAAGGAGACTCCGGCATTATTCACCAGGATGTTCAGCTTACCATATTTTTTGATAACCTCATCAAGCACTTTTTTCCAGTCATCCTCGATGGTTGTATCCAACCTAAGGAAGGTAGCTTCTCCACCTGCTTTTTTGATACTTTCAGCCAGTTCCGTTCCCACATCTACCTTCTTCCTAGTAGTAACTACAACTTTAGCCCCCTCCTTAGCAAACAACTCCGAATGCCCCCTTCCAATGCCACAAGCACCCCCGGTTATCAAGGCAACCTTGCCGTCCAATCTTCCCATTTTTGTAGCACCTCCTTAATTTTTATTAGTTTTCAGCCTTTTATCGTCATTTTCAAGTATATTCGATACAGAGTACAAATGACAGAAAGCTACAGATTATTGGTGATAACAGAATTATAAACGATAAGCGGCTACTTACTCAAGCCAATAGCCTAACCAGCTGCCATATTGCAAAACAGCTTGAGTTAGTATATAATGTCCGTTGGTCTAAAACCGAGTGGGGATATATTAAACTTATCTTAAACTTATCAAGGAGGTTTATAGGATGATAATCGGTATTCCTAAAGAGGTAAAGATTGAAGAGTATAGGGTTGGTGCTCCGCCTACAGCAGCAGGAGTACTCGTTAGCGCTGGGCACAAGGTGCTAGTTCAGAGCACAGCCGGAGAGGGCAGCGGTTTTACTGACGAGGAGTATATCAAGGTCGGGGCTACTATAATTAAGACGGCCGAGGAACTCTACAACAAAGCAGAGATGATTTATCAGGTCAAGGAACCTATTCCCAGTGAGTACCCGTTACTCAAGAAAGACCAAGTCCACTTTCGCTATCTTCATCTCGCTGCTGAAAAGCAACTAACTCAAGTCCTTATGGAAAAAGGAGTAACCGCTGTTGCCTTTGAAACCATTGAGACAGAGGACGGCAAAACACCCTGTCTGGACCCGATGAGTGCCGTTGCTGGAAGGCTAGCCACCCAGGTAGCAGCTCAATTTATCGGCAGAATGTACAAGGGCATGGGCAAATTGCTCGGTGGTGTCCCCGGAGTGCCTCCAGCCACTGTGGTCGTTCTTGGCGGCGGTGTTGTTGGCACCAATGCTGCAGAGATGGCTTTAGGACTCGGGGCTCGCGTTATCTTGCTCACCAGAAATCTGCTCCGCCTGCGCTATCTGGAAGAGATCTTCCATGGCCGTTTTGAGACAGTAGCTTCAAACCCCTATAACATTGCTCAAGCGGTTAAAGAGGCTGATGTATTAATCGGCGGTGTTCTGGTCAAAGGCGCCAGGGCCCCCATCATGGTCACCGAAGAGATGGTCAAGACCATGAAACCGGGCTCAGTCATAGTCGATGTTGCCATAGACCAAGGCGGATGCGTCGAGACCTCCCGTGGTACTACACATAAGGACCCAATCTATATTGTTCATGATGTCATCCACTATGCCGTTACCAACATGCCGGGAATGGTCCCTCGAACTTCCACCATGGCCTTATCCAATGCTACCCTGCCCTACGCTCTGAAGCTGGCTAACAAGGGCTGGAGAGAAGCCATGAAGGCTGATGAGCCATTGAGCAAGGGACTAAATGTGTGGAATGGCAAGCTCACCAACAAGTTTGTTGCTGATTCACTCGGTTTAGAATATACCCCCTTCAAACCCTGAGCAGAAGGGACTTCCATTACTTAACACAAAGTAAGGAACTAGGCTGCGGAACTCTTAACCAAGGTTTCCGCAGCCTAGTAATTTTTATTCTCATTTCTGAAGCCAGCTCCAGCAACCGCTATTATTGACTAACACGAACAAGTTGATTATGCTGGTACAATGTAATGCGGCGATACAGCCTTAAAGGACATTCGATATGTTGACCAAAGACGAACTGAGGAGATATTCGAGACAGACAACTGTATTCGGGGAAGAAGGTCAGCTAAAATTGAAGAAGGCTAATGTCTTCATTGCCGGCGCGGGGGGCCTTGGCTCTGCAATATCAATATATCTCACGGTCGCCGGCATTGGAAAGCTGAGAATGGTGGATAAGGATGTCGTTGCCCTGGAAAACCTGAATAGACAGATACTACACTGGGACAAGGATATCGGCAGGAAGAAGTTGGATTCGGCTAAGGAAAAACTAGGCAAGATGAACCCCCATATTGAAGTAGAAATCATCCCGGAAACGATAAACGAAGCTACGGTTGACGAGCTTGTTGGGGACTCGGAGTTGATTGTAGATGCGATGGATAACTTCCCGACGAGATATGTACTGAATAAAGCCGCAATAAAAAAGAAGATTCCGTTCTTCCATGGTGCTATTCATGGATTTTACGGACAAGCGACGACCATAATCCCCGGCAAAACGGCTTGCCTAAGGTGCATGTTTCCTGAGGCACCCCCACCCACTCCCCCTCCCGTGGTGGGGGTAACCCCTGGCCTCATCGGCTGTATCCAAGCCGGCGAGGTCATCCGATATATTATTGGAATGGGGAACCTCTTAGAAAACAGGTTATTGATATGGGACGGGCTGAATGCTAAAACGGATGAACTCCTGCTGGAAAAGAACCCAGAGTGCGAAGATTGTGGCAACCGCTAGCTACATTATGTCAGGTAAAGGGGTGGAATCATGAAGATAAAGGTGAAATTCTTTTCTATCTTAAGAGAGGCATTTGATGCTGAAGAAGAGGAAGTGGAATTGAAGAGTGGGTCTAATATACTGAACCTGCTCAATATGTTATGTGATTCCCCCCACCGTCGTGAGACGATATTTGGGGATTCCAGCGAGCCCAAAACGTACATACAGATATTCAAAAATGGCAAGCCCATCAAGTCTTTTGATGGAATTCAAACCAAACTCAAAGAAGGGGATACGGTTGCGATTTTCCCAGCTATATTCGGCGGATAAAGATAAGGATTGAAGCTCCAGCCAAACCCTTTCGCAACTTCCCAGTGCCTGTAACATCAGGCATTAAAAACACTCCATAAATAGTCAAAATGCCCTCTCGCCATATGAGGGCAAACAACCTGTACAACCCCTTAATTGAAATTAAGTATTGACATCCAACATTTTGCAAGTTATACTTGCCCACTGGAGAGTTAGATATCTGAAGGAGTAAGAATACAGGCGGGGGGGGAATAACTCTCCCGTTCTCAAAGGAAGGCATATTAGTGGGTAAATCCAGAGTCTGTCATGAACTCAAGACAAAGGAACATCTCAGCACTGAGATAACTAGCAAAATTTATTCTTGGGGAGGGGAATTAGCCCTCCTCTTTTGTTTATATTATTAAAGATACTACAAGGACAGAAAAGAAAAAGGGAGGAACAACAAAATGTCCAAAAAAGATGAACTTATCAAGAAAGATTTAGCGCATGTCCTTCACCCGTTCGGGGTAAAGGGAGCAAAGCCTATCCTTTGGGAAAAAGGAGATGGCATCTATATACAAGATATAGATGGTAACAGGTATATTGATACCACCTCTGGCGGCGTGCACCTAGTCAATTTAGGTCACGCCCGGAAAGAGCTAATCGATGCTGTCCATGAGCAGGCACAAAAGCTGCCCTACTTCTCAGCAGGGGCACCCAATGCCGCCACAGAAATATATATCAATTACTGCACCGAGCTGGCTGAGGTCCTACCCGGCGATATTAACCATGTCTATACCACCTGCTGCGGTTCGGAAGCGACCGAGGTCTCCATACAGATGGCCAGGCATTACTGGGACTCTGTCGACCAGCCGGGCAAGTATAAGGTCATAGCCCTGCACCGTGCTTATCATGGTGGCACCCTTCTCAGCAGAAGTCTCACCGGAAGTCACATCGGCATGGGTTCCTTCGGACGCAGGGTTCCTGAAGTAGTTAAGGCACCCAACTATTACTGCCAAGAGTGTGCCTTTGGACTCAAATATCCTGAATGTAATATGGCCTGTGCTAAGTACATTGAGAGCGTCATCATTCACGAAGGCCCAGAGACTGTATCTTGTCTGATAGCCGAGGTGGCACTGGGCAATGGCGGCGTACTCTGGCCCCCAGATGAGTGGTGGCCGATGGTGAGAGAGATAACCAAGAAGTACGACGTACTGCTTATTGCCGATGAGGTACAGACCGGCTTCTGCCGCTCAGGCAAGTTCTGGGGTGTGGACCACTTTAATGTCGTCCCCGATATGCTGAACATGGCTAAGGGGATTAACTGCGGATTCTTGCCATTCGGTGCTGTAGGAGTCAGTGACAAGATGGTTAAGGCCTTCCCCGAGGGTCAGCCTTTTAAGGGCTACACCACTGCTGACGCCAATGCCATCGTTGTCGCCAGCGCTAGAGCAGCGCTAAAGATATATAGAGAGCAGAATATGGCAGACCGGGTAGCCAAACTGGGAGCGCAGCTTAGCAAGCGTTTCAAGGAACTCGAAGCCCTCCCCGTGGTAGACGCCATTTCGGGTAAGGGTCTATACCAGTCCTTTGCCATCGCCCTCAATAAGACTACTGGAAAGCCCTACGACATGGCAGCAACAGCAGCAGCCAGGGACTTCCTAGCAGCGAAGGGCCTTGAGCAAGGCGTCTTGCTGGGTACCTGTGACGGTTATCCCAGACGACAGCCTATAGTTCCGCCTTTCATCATCACTGAGGCAGAATTAGACAAGGTACTCGATATAACCGAAAGCATACTGAAGCAAATTAAGCCAGCATAACCATAAAGCGTGTTTATAACTAAAAGCACAAATAAATAAAGCGCTCATAAGACGAGTGGAGAGGAGGTGTTCTCTTAAAAAATACAAGAGTAAAAATTTAAAATCCTAAGGGAGGAGTCAGGTGAAAAGAAAACTAACATTTAAACAGATTGCTGTTATTAGCCTGATAGCAGTAACAGCAGTAGCAGTGCCGCTAGCCACTGGTTGTCTGCCTAAAGCAGCAGCACCATCAGAGGCACCACCAGCAGTGGCACCACCGGAAGGAGCACCGCCAGAAGTGGCTCCACCAGCAGAGGAAGTACAAACATGGCACCTAAGGGGTATATCACCCCAAGCTCGGTCCATCGTAGAAAGAGACTCAATCGCACAGTACTGCGACATCGTAACCGAGATGACCGGCGGGCGAGTTACCTTTGATTGGTATGCCGGTGGTGAGCTTATGCCCTCCGAGGAAGAGATACCCGCCCTCAAGGCCGGCACCATTGATATGGACCAATGGTATCCCCTTATGGGTACGGTCACCCAGTTAAACGTCATCGAATGTGGTGCTCCCTTCGCCACCGACAATGCTTCGGCATTCAGGACGCTGATTTATCACCGAGGGCTGAAGGAGCTCTTCGCCGAGTCCTACGAGGAACAGGGACTTGTCTATCTCGGACCATCACTACACGACCCACTGGAGATTGCTATGTCGAGCCCGGCTTATAGCCTCGACGACCTGAAAGGGAAGAGGATTCAGCTTTTGAAAGAGCACGCTTATCCCTTTGTCACGGCCGGTGTTGTCACCATGCCCACCCCACCGGCAGATGTCTACCTCGCCATTCAGACCGGCACTCTTGACGGATTTGGCTGGTCTGGCGCCGATGAGATCATCCAGTTCGGCATGAATGAGGTTGCCCCCTACCTTATCGGCCCGCCTTTTGTTGATGTATGCAATGTTGCCTACCTCATAAATAAGGATACATGGGACAGCATGCCACCAGACATACAGGCGATTCTCAGATATGGGCTCGACCACCTCGACCTGTGGAATCAGTCGATAAGGAACTCGGGTGAAACCCTGAACCGTGTCAATGGCTCTTTTAAGGAAGTCTGCACCCTTGATGATGAGTCGGTTGCCACGCTGCGAAGCTACGCCTACGATTATCTGCACAACGATGTGGCTCTAAGGAACGAGAGGTGTGCTAGAGCAGTTCGCATAATCGACGACTATAACGCTGAAGTAGGCTATGCTGGCTGGCATCCCTCAGCTCCCGGTGGGGCAGGCAAGCCTGGTTTGATGCCCGATTTCGATACGCTGGTTCAGTCTAAGATGGAGACGACAAGCGTGGATACAGAACCCGCTAGCAGTGAGTTCTGGCAAAATCTGGCAGAAGTTACCAAGTAAGTATACAAGTCGTCCAGTAATATTTGCTCCCAGCCCGTTTGGGCTGGGAGCAAATAAAGAGTTTTGTGTCAACCTTTAGCAGGCTTCGACTATCCGAGGGGAAGGAAGTAATATAGTAATTTTTGAGGGTCTCTGAATGCCCAAAGTACTAGGTACTTACGTAAGGTTTATTGACTCATTTGTAGCGCGACTGTGGACAGTGCTAAGATGGATTACCATGGGTATCATCTGCGTCCTTGCTTATGCCGTGGTGGTGAGGCATTTTCTACACACACCCAGCGTTGTAGCCTACGAACTGTGCCTATTCATGATGACAGGTGGATTTATCCTTGCCGGAGGTCCCCTTCTTCTTCAAGATGAGCATGTGAGAATGGATGCCCTTTACACCCGCTGGTCTCCCAAGAGAAGAGCCCTCACCGACATAGCTACCTTCGTCCTCTTCGGTTACATCGTTCTCATGATAACCACCGGCATTGCCGGTACCTATGGCGCTTATGTGAATGGGCTGCATACCAAAAGTGTATGGGGGCCTCCCCTCTGGCCTCTTAAAGCTGTTATCACTACAGGAGCTTTCATATTACTTCTTCAAGCCATAGCTAATCTCATCCGGGACATCGCTACTATCAGGGGGAAGACCCTGTCATGACTGTAACCGCCATCACCATCATGATGTTTGCCAGTATGATGGCACTACTTACCACCGGGCGTCAGGTCTTCCTCCTCGTAGGTGCTGTCGCCAGTTTCAGCGCCCTAGCCCTGTGGGGATCTGGCGGTGGAAATATGGTGACCTATGTCACTGTGGGCATGATATATTGGGATGTCATGCTATCCTTCCCTGCATTTATCTTTATGGGGTATATGCTGGCTAAGTCAGGGATGGCTGATGACCTTTATAATATGATATATAAGTGGGCAGGTGGTCTTAAGGGTGGGCTAGGGATGGGAACCATTGGTATCAGCGCCTTAATAGGGGCGATACAAGGAACCTGTGTATCGGGACAAGTAGCTATGGGGCTTATCGCCTTACCCTCCATGCTCAAGCGGGGGTACGATAAGTCAATAGTAACCGGAATGGTCCAGGCCGGTGGCGGTCTCGGCTATCTCATCCCCCCCAGTCTGGTTTTCGTTCTCTATGGGATGCTAGCTAGAGTTCCAATCGGACAGCTATGGATGGCTGGGGCAATACCCGGCCTCATATTAGCCGGTATGTATATTGCCTATATTGGTGTCCGGTGTCACATTCAGCCACACATCGGCCCCCCTCTGCCACCCGAAGAGCGGGTTGGTCTAAAAGAGAAAATCAAGACCATGAGGGCCGGGGTAGCCCCACTCATCCTTCTTTTCATGGTCATGGGTCTGCTGCTGATAGGGGTGACTACGATAACAGAAAGCTCCGCCATTGGGGCTCTAGGCTCTATAGGAGTTGCTGCTGCCTACCGCAGATTACACTGGAAAGATTTTGTAGCGGTAATTGACCAGACATGGCGGCTCACCAGCATCATCATGTGGATTTTTGTCGCCGCCATTCTCTTCGGCGCCATCTATGATGGTCTTGGCGCAGGGAAGGCTTTTGATGTGATGGTTCTAGGAGTAGTAGGGCAAAACCCGGCGCTGATAGTGTCCATGATGGTGGGTATCTATCTACTGCTCGGCATGGTTATGGATGACTTCGCTATGCTTATCGTCACCGCTCCCCTGTTCATCCCGGTGCTACAAAGCTTGGAGATAAACATGGTCTGGTTTGGCGTCCTCTACTGCATTACCGTGCTGGTAGCTCTTATGACACCCCCCTTTGGCTTCGCCTTGTTTATCATGAAGGGGCTGATTCCCAAGGACTCAGAGATAACGATGGTGGATATCTACAAGTCAATTATACCTTTTGTAGCCATGAACGGTATTCTTCTGGCATTATTAATCTTTCACCCGGAGATAGCCATGTGGCTGCCCTCTAAAATGTTTGCCGGAGTAAGTCTTGGACTTACCCATTAGCCTCCGGAACTGGTATAATAGAGCTGTCGCTGGCAGCACAATCTACCGGGAGAGTCTATTAACATTACATTGCTGATGGCAAATTACAACTTCAGGACCTTCATTTAATCCACATCCTTAGGTACTCTAACAAAGAAAGGAGGACGAGTATGGCAATAAAAGGAGGATATTGGGGAAAGATCTTATGCATAGACCTTTCTCGCGAAGAAACTAGCGTAGCCACATTCGATGAAGGCTTCGCTAGAAAGTATCTGGGAGGAGTAGGACTGGCCGCCAGAATAGTCTACCCAACTGTGGCTAAAAACACCAACCCACTCGGGCCAGGTAATGTCCTTGTCTTTGCCACCGGACCGTATCAGGCAGCAGCTATCGCTAGCTCCGGAAGATGCGTCGTTGCCGCAAAGTCACCGCTCACTGGCTATTGGGGAATGAGTCTGGCGGGGGGTCATGTGGGCCCTGAGCTCAAACGAGCTGGCTTTGATGCCGTGGCTATCACCGGAAAGGCTAAGAGGCCGGTTTATCTGTGGATCAAGGATGGTAAAGCAGAGATAAGGGATGGCAGCAAGTTTTGGGGGATGGAGACCTTAGAAGTAGTAGATGCGTTAAAGGAAACGATTGACGACGCCAAGGCTACAGTGGTTTCTATCGGTCCCGCTGGGGAGAACCTGGTGCGACTTGCCAACATAGTCAACGATAAACATGGCTTTTTCGGCAGGTGCGGACTGGGGGCAGTGATGGGGTCAAAGAACCTCAAGGCACTGGTGATAAGAGGAACGCTTAAACCACCCATCGCCAATCCTGACAAGCTCAAGGAGATCTATGATGGTGTCATGGTCAAGATTAAGGCAGCACCTTTCACCCAAGCCAACCGCCAGGATGGTCAGGCTATGGCAGTTGTCCCCAGGGAAGAAAATGGGCTCCTGCCCATGAAGAACTTCGGACAGGACAACTGGACTGAAGGAGCAGCTAAGATAGGAACGCCGAGGATGACCGAGGAGCTCCAGATTAAGCCCTGGGCTTGCCCCTATTGTGTCATGGGATGTCACAGAAGGGTCACCAATACGAAGTATGATACCGAGACAAGCGGCCCGGAGTATGAAACCTTGGGTATGATTGGCTCAAATCTACTGATAGACGACTTGGCCGCGGTTACTCAAGCCAATGCCCTCTGTAGCCGCTATGGAATGGATACCATTGAGCTTGGCGGTCTCTTGGGTTGGGCATTCGAATGCTATGAAAAGGGTCTGATAACCAAAGAGGATACCGACGGAGTGGAACTGAAATGGGGCAATGGAAAAGCCCTGGTTAAAATGACGGAGATGGTATCCAAGAGGGAAGGCATCGGAGACCTGATAGCTGAAGGAATAAGGGCCTGTGTTGACAGAATACCCGAATCCAAGCCATATGCTTTGGAAGTAATGGGCATGGTGGCAGCAGCACATGACCCAAGGGCTTTCTTTGGCCAAACGATAACTACCATCGCCTCACCAAGAGGAGCATGTCACCTGCACGGGTTTGCTGAGGCCGCAGAGCTGGGAGTTCTTCTCCCTGAACTGGGCATCAACAAAACAATGGATCCGCATGATGGGACCAAGAAGGGATACGTTGGTGCCGTCTACCAAGATATACAGGAATTCTGGAACAGCCTTACCTGGTGCTTCTTCTACTTCTTCTCCGATGTACCGTTAACTGACCAGCTTAACCTGCTGAACGCAATAACCGGCTGGGATGTAACCCCAGAAGAGGCTCATAAGATGGGAGAGCGCATAGTATGTCTGCATCAAATGTTTAACCTAGCCAATGGGCTTGTCCCCGAGATAGAGAACGTGATGCCAGAGCGTTTTACTCGCCCCCATAAAAAGGGCGGGGCTGCTGGACAGGTACCACCGTGGCAGGACATCCTGAAGGAGTACTGGAAGACGAAGGACTGGGTCAAAGGCATTCCCACAAAGAAGAAGCTTGCAGAGTTAGGCCTCGATGGTCTGGAGGCTAAGAGAGACCGTACCTTTAAGTGCCAAGAGTACAAAGGATAATAAACCTGTATCCTAGCAGTAAAAGGATAGCTGAAAAGCAATGGCGCCGGCCATAAACCGGCGCCATTTGTTTATTCTAAAGGCAGTCTGCTATCGCAGATATGCTGAATTAAGCCCGCCCCTTGGCCAGCTCCACATTTACCAAGTTGGGCGGAACCTCTCCCCGAAGTCCAGCTAACAGATTTTTCACAGACAAAGTAGCATATGCCGTCCTGGACCTGGCACTCGCGCTGCCTAGATGAGGGGTAAGAATCACATTATCAAGGTCAGTCAGCCCCTCAGTTAAGCGGGGTTCATTCTCAAAAACATCCAGGGCAGCTCCGGCGATACGTCCTTCTTTAAGAGCCTTAACCAATGCCTTTTCATCAATGACCGCTCCCCGAGCAGTATTAACAATATAAGTGGTGGGTTTCATTAAAGATAACTCTTTCTCTCCGATGAGGTGGAAGGTCTTTCCCGGGATTAACGGACAATGCAGGGTGATAAAATCTGATTCCTTAACCAGTGTTTCCAGAGAAACTCTTTCTACACCTAGTTCCTGCTCTATCTTAGGGTCTATTACAATGGCATCATAATACAGCATACGCAAATTCCATCCCTGACCCCGCTTAGCTACCTCCTGGCCTATTCTACCTAACCCAACGATGCCCAGTGTCTTGCCAAAAATGTCAGACCCTATCCATTTGGCTGGGTCCCATCCCTCGTATTTGCCAGCCCTTACATCTCTATCACCTATAATAACCTGCTGGGTCAGCGTCATCAGCAATGCCCACGCCGACTCTGCCACGGCAACGCCGATGTCCTCAGAGGGGGTATTGGTAACAAATATCCCCCTTGAAGTAGCGGTCTTAATATCGATATGGTCAAATCCCACCCCGTAATTGGCGATGACCCTTAAGTTCTTACTAGCCTCAATGACCTCCTTATCAACGGGGTCACCAATAAGGCAAAGAAGCCCATCCTTGCCTTTCACTCCTGCCAGAATTTCACTTTTGCTAGCTTTCCTATCGTGGGGGAATATCTCCAAATCACACTCCGCAGCCGCAGAATTCAAGATCTCCCCTCCCGCGATCTTCCTGATATCTCTGGTCACAAAAACTTTGGGGTTCAACTTATCCTCCCTGTAAATAGTATTTTAATAAAGCCCTTGCTGGAAGTTCTTAAGCCGTGACTTCCCACATAGCCACCAAAAATAATAGAACCCCGACCACCAGTTGTCAAACACCGCCAACCCGTAAAGACTTCTTATTCAAACTCCTTGGGAACTGCGCAAATCAGGATTAGTGATTCATCCTGCGATGTATTTCTGTACTGGTGTCTCTCATTGGGAAGGACCAGGATAAAGTCGCCTTCCTTTATCTCACGCCTCTCGCCACCTCCGGCGACAACTGCGCCACGACCCTTTATCACATAATTCATATGCTCGAAGGGGTGCTCATGAAGGGGAGTATGACCGTTCGATTCAATGGTAAATACCCGAAAGGAAAACAGCGGTGAACCGTCACTTTTCGACAGGGGAACCTGTTTGTAGACGTTCTTTGCTCCCTCCATGTCTACCTGTACCTTGGCAACCTTATCCAGAGTGGTCAGTTTCATCTAAATCCTCCGTGATTAACATTAATGATTGAGCATATCTAGCATGGAGTAGCCAACATGGTTTTGTCAAGAACATGAGACAGCCAAACAAAGCCAAATTGTTTACCGAGGAGATAGGATACGGTATAATTACGCCAGCGGAGAATACTTTTTAAGGAGATGATAGTGTCCCAGAAGGTAACCAAAGAGGAACTGCTGGCTAAAGCACGAAAGCCAGCGAAAGACGCAATGAAATTGCACCCGTTCTACCGGGGCAAGATGCAGGCCATGGCTAAATGTGTGGTTCGCGATTTCAATGATTTTGCTATCTGGTACACCCCCGGTGTAGCCGAGCCCTGCCGAGCAATAAAGAGGAATAAAGACAAAGTCTTTGAATATACCAACAAATGGAACACCGTAGCCGTGGTCTCCGATGGCAGCAGGGTTCTCGGGCTGGGTGATATTGGCCCTGAGGCCAGTATGCCGGTAATGGAAGGTAAAGCGCTGCTGTTCAAATACCTTGGGGGGGTGGATGCTGTGCCTATTTGCCTCGACACCAAAGACCCCGATGAGATAATCCAGGCAGTAAAGTGGCTCCAGCCCTCCTTCGGCGGCATTAATCTGGAAGACATATCCAGCCCCAAGTGCTTCTATATTCTTGATAGACTACGCAACGAGATGACTATCCCGGTTTGGCATGACGACCAGCAAGGAACCGCAGCAGTTACCTTGGCTGGACTGGTCAATGCCCTTAAGATCGTGGGCAAGAAGAAGGAACGAGTGAACATCTGCCTGATTGGGGTGGGGGGAGCCAATGTAGCCATAACCAGGGTGCTTTTCGCCGATGGTTTCAAGCCGGAAAATACCCTCTGCATTGATACTCAGGGTATCCTGCACACCGACAGAACCGACCTTAAGGAAAAACAGGTAGATAATCCTTACAAATGGGAGCTGTGTCAGAAAACCAACCCAGAGAAAAGGAATGGTGGAATTGCCGAGGCGTTGAGAGGAGCCGATGTCTGTATCTCATTATCCAAGCCGGGCCCGGGTGTCCTCAAGCCAGAATGGATAAAAGCTATGGCAAAGGATGCTATAGTCTTTGCCTGTGCTAACCCCATCCCCGAAATCTGGCCATGGGAGGCTAAAGAGGCTGGTGCCAGGGTTGTGGCTACGGGAAGGTCAGACTTCCCCAATCAGGTAAACAACTCTATTGGCTTCCCTGCCATCTTCCGTGGCACCCTGGATGTCAAAGCCAAAACCATCACTGATGAAATGTGTATTGCCGCTGCTCACGAGCTGGCTAAATGCGCTGAGGACCGAGGGATAAACGAGGATAATATCATTCCTACCATGGGAGAATGGGAAGTCTTTATCCGGGAAGCAGTAGCCGTAGGAACGAAGGCTATAGAGCAAGGGGTGGCTCGAGAAACACCAAGTCGCGAAGAGCTGACCAAACGAGCAGAAAAGATGATTAAACAATCAAGAGAGGCCACCACCCTGTTGATGAAGTCGGGGTTGATACCACCCCCTCCAGAATAAGGGGAGGAATCACAAACATATGAGAGCCATTGATGCTAAGGATATCGCCCAAACAATATCCCGCCTTTTCCAGGAAGCCTGCTACCACCTCCCTGAGGATGTGTTAACCGCTCTCAAGCAGGGACGAGAGGCTGAGGAATCGCCTGTGGGGTGCAAGGCGCTGGATAAAATCATAGAAAGCACCGATATCTCAGCGGAGGGGGAATTCCCTTTATGCCAGGATACAGGGGCAGCGGTAGTTTTCTTAGAAATAGGGCAGGAAGTCCATATCACTGGCGGCGACCTGAATACCGCAGTAAATGAGGGGGTACGCCAAGGATACAGCAAGGGTTACCTCCGTAAGTCCATGGTACGCCAGCCCTTCTCCGCCAGAACCAATACAGAGGATAATACACCGGCTATCATTCACACAGATATCGTCCCCGGTGACAGGATTAAAATCAGCGTCATGCCTAAAGGCGGCGGTGCCGAGAATATGTCTCGCCTGGCTATGTTACCTCCAGCAGAGGGGCGTCAGGGGATTATAGATTTTGTTGTCAATGCGGCTGATGAGGCAGGCAGCAATCCTTGTCCCCCAATTATCATCGGTGTTGGGATAGGAGGAACATCAGAAAAAGCCCTGATGCTGGCTAAAAAGGCACTATTACGCAAAGTGGGCAAACCCAACCCCGATGGCGAGATTGCCGAGCTGGAAAGTGCTATTATCAAACAAGTCAATAAACTGGGCATCGGGCCAATGGGATATGGCGGCAGAATCACCGCTTTAGCGGTTCATGCCGAGGTTTACCCTGCTCACATCACCAGTCTGCCGGTAGCAGTCAACCTCCAGTGCTGGTGCGCACGACATAAAGAAGCGATCATTTAAATCAGGGAAGGCAATGACTAAGAAGATTATGCTCCCTCTCACCGGCGAAATCGTGAAAGATCTCAGGGCAGGAGACGAGGTCCTGCTCAACGGCGTTATCTACGCCGCTCGAGATGCCGCCCACAAGAGAATGGTAGAGGCTCTAGACCAGGGAAAGCGCCTGCCATTTGACATCAGGGGACAAACGATATATTTCACTGGTCCCAGTCCCGCCAGGCCGGGGCGACCCACTGGCTCAGCTGGCCCCACCACCAGCGGTCGTATGGATAGCTACTCACCCCGCCTAGTAGCTGAGGGGCTTAAA
>CAZCAS010000008.1:0-26787 GCA_964496725.1 uncultured Dehalococcoidales bacterium | reverse complement strand
TAGGCAATATGTATGCCGATGAAGCCCTGTTCGCCGCAGGAATCCACCCCCTGAGAGCAGGGGGAAGTTTGACTAAGAGCGAGGTGGAGCGACTTCACCAGGCTATTCGGCAGGTGCTAATATCAGCCATTGGCAACAAGGGAGCCAGCGTATCCACCTACCTCCGCCCGGGAGGCGAAGCGGGAACAGCCCATTTTCAGTTCCATGTTGCCCATCGGGGTGGAGAGATTTGCCACCACTGTGGCTCCCCTATTCAACGCATCCCCATCCGCAACCGCGGCAGCTACTTTTGCCCCTGTTGCCAGCCGGCAGCCAAGTGAAATTAGAAATGTGGTACATGTTCTACATCTGGCAGGTCAGGGAATTTGTATCTGGCTTCTTCAAGCTCTACGATGCAAGTAGCATGAGAAAAAGTGGTTATGCTTTGATTTTCCAGACGACTCCAAGTGACCACCCCGATAGCAGCACCAGTTCTAACATTTATTAATGGCCCGCCAGAGTTACCGGGGCCAACATAGTTATCAAACTCTAAAGTAAGACCCCCCTATCAGGCCAAATAGCGCTCAGATGAGCACAGGTTAACCTTGCAACAAAACGAAAATCGCGCCTACCCGCTGTAACGCTTCCTTCATAGCCTATGAAGGGATAGCCGATAGTGCAAACTTCATCCCCAACCTGAAAACCAAAACTAAGCGGAATCGGGGTAGGGTGCTGATTATAGAGTGCTTCAGGGGTATCAACCTCAAAAACACAAATGTCCTGCTTTTCAAGGCACACAAAATCAGTTACACCTGGATATGCTTTAATATCCTCTGGGGAGACCTCATAAGGACACTTTGAAAAAGGGGGGACTATAACACAAGCCTCCGCGTTATCTCGCTGTGAGTCAGGGAATGCATGGTTAGCAGTGACAAAGCATGCTTTGTTCTCATCAATGGAAAGCAAGAACGCCGTGGCACATGGAAATACATTCACAGGCTGCCCTTTGCATCTACCCTCCATCAACATATCTCGGTGCACAGGTACCTCACCCGCTTCCCCAAAATACGCCCAGCCTATAGGAACTATTGAGGTAGCATAAGTGTAAAAAATATCAGTCACATTCAAAGTCTACCACCTCCCGAGAAATACTTGTACCCACTGATTATTATACTTCATTCTCAGGGTGTTTAAGAGGGGCTGGCGCCCCTCTTTTTAATTACTTCCCCCTCTCCTTCAAAGGAGAGGGGGATAAAGGGGGTGAGGTAGGGACCCGGTTTGGCTTTATACTCAAGTATGTGATAAGATTAACCATAAATTATTCAGGCCACCAGAAAAGGATAAGACCATGAGTGATAAACCACTCCCCGATTTAAAGACCTTCATCGAAAATGTAAACAAGAAGGACAAACGCAGCGGTAAGAAAATCCGCTTTCACTTTGTCAAACGTAAAAGGAAATAGAACCGAAAATTATAAGCCTTATCTCAGGCTGCCCACAGTCGAGTCGAAGGGATGGCTCTGGCGCGTAAAATCGGGCAGGTAAGTCTCTGCTGCCCCCAGTTCCTGTAACCAGCCATTTTCCAGCCCCAGCCTATCTGCTACTTCGACGACCTCTGAATACTCCGCTGATGTTATCGTCCTAGAAAGAGACGGAATTCGCGATGCCCGGTGTGCGGGAAAGTATTGAGACATAATACTCACCGCCACTGCCGGCGAAAGCTCGCCAAGCAGCCAGGATAGCGAGTCCCCGCTACCTGCCAAGCCGTTGGGCAGTATAAGGTGACGCACAATCAACCCTCTCTGAGCCAGTCCAGCCTCATCCAGCACCAAATCTCCAACCTGACGGTACATCTCCCGAATAGCCGCCCGCGCATGAGACACATAGTCCGGAGCCTGTGAAAACTTCCTCGCCCGTTTATCGGATGCATAGCGAAGGTCGGGCAGATAAATACTTATTATGCCATCAAGCTCTCTCAAGGATTTAGTGCCATCGTAGCCATTGCTATTGTAGACCAGCGGCAACCGTAGACCCATAGGCACCGCCTCCAGCACCACCCGAACCAGCTGAGGGATAAAGTGAGAAGGGGAAACAAGGTTGATATTATGGCATCCCAGCTCATCCTGAAGATAAAGCATTCTTTCAGCCAAGGTGCCGAAATCCATCTCCCTAGATTGCTGGCTTACCCAATCCTGGCTAATCTGATAATTCTGGCAATAGACGCACCTCATATTACAGTTGCCAAAGAATATTGCTCCTGACCCTTTACTTCCGGAAATGACAGGCTCCTCCCCATGGTGAGCACAGACTGCCGAGACGATAGGTAGATAAGCTGAGTGGCAAAACCCTTCTTCCCCTTCCAATCGATTGACTCCGCACTCCCTGGGGCAAATATCACATGAAGCCAGCCGCGCCTCTAACATCTTAACCCGATACCCCAGTTCACCAGACCGGTATAGAGCAATATATCCTGCTTCCATAGAAAACCTTCTTAAGATTAAAACAATAAGTTTTTGATTGCTAGTCGGACATTTCAGACAATATACCCAGCGCCACTTCGATTCGCTTAAGGCAACGCTCCTTACCCAGGACTGACATCGTTTGAAACAGGGGCGGCGCCGCCGTCTGGCCGGTGACCGCTACCCTGAGCACGCCAAAAAGCTGCCCCGCCTTCAGCCCCAACTCCTCAGCCAGGGGTCTGAGCAGCCCCTCCAGAGACTCCTCGCCAAACGCTTCCAACTGCTCCAGCCTCTGTTTGGCTACCTCCAATGCCTGAAGGGTTGACTGACGGTCCATCTTCTTCGCTATCAACAGGGGAGGGTCATAGTCAAGCTCCTCAACGAAGAAAAACCGGGTCAGGTCAACCACCTTGGCCAGAGTTCGAGCCCGCTCCTGAACCAGAGGTAGAATCTCTCTCACATATCCTTCATTCGATATCACCGCCTTCGCCGCCGCTTCATCCCTCATCAAGTATGGCTCCGCTGCCTGATAAAACCTGTCAGCGGTCAGGCTGCGGATATATACCCCGTTCATCCAGTTGAGCTTATCCTGATTGAACACAGCCGCAGTGCGGCTAATCCGCTCCAGCGAGAAGTTTCGCACCAGCTCCTCGGGGGATAAAAGCTCGGTCTTATCGTCCAGCGACCAGCCCAGCAGGGCGAGAAAGTTGACCATAGTCTCGGGCAGGTAGCCCTGCTCCCGGTACTCGGTTATGGAGACCGCCCCGTGCCTCTTGCTCAATTTAGCCCGGTCAGACCCCAGTATCATGGGCAGGTGAGCGAACTGCGGCGGCTCAAATCCCAGAGCCTGATACAGGAGGAGGTGGCGGGGGGTGCTGGAAATCCACTCCTCAGCCCTGAGAACATGGCTTATCTCCATCAGGTGGTCATCAACCACATTAGCCAGGTGATAGGTGGGGTAGCCATCCGACTTAAGCAGGACGAAGTCGTCAATGGTGCTGTAGTCAAACGTCACCTCCCCCCAGATTAAATCGTTGAACCTGGTCTCCCCCTCGGTCGGGGTCTTGAAACGGACTACCGGGGGGCCGCCCTCAGCCTCCTTCTCCGCCCGCTCCTCCTCAGTCAGATTGCGGCAGCGTCGGTCATAGCCGGGGGGCTGTTTACACCGCTGCTGCTCGGCTCGCATCTCCTTGAGGCGCTCGGAGGAGCAATAGCAGTAATAAGCATTCCCCTGCGCCACCAGACGCTCGGCTGCTTCATGGTAAAACCGCAACCTCTTCGACTGATAATAGGGGCCTTCGTCCCAGTCCATCCCCAGCCAGCGCAGGCTGTCAAGGATAGCCTTCTCCGCCCCCTCCACCCTGCGGGCAACATCGGTGTCCTCAACACGGACGATAAACTTGCCCCCCTCATGGCGGGCAAAGAGCCAGTTAAACAGAGCCGTCCTGATATTGCCCACGTGGGGATAGCCGGTGGGGCTGGGGGCGTAGCGCACTCTAACCGGTTTAGTCATTTAAGTTTTCCCCTCATTCCTTTCCTGCAATTAAGCGAGTAGTTTCCTTTTGATAATAAGATTCCGTTTCATTACCTTCTAAAATGTGACCTATAAATCTGATGCTAGCTAAATAAACTATTAAAGAGTGACTACTAGCAAAAACTAGGTGGTTCATATTTGGAGTGGGTTCAATAAAAACCAAATCCTTAACCATTGATTTTGTCCAAACGGTAGACCGCCCCAATCCAGCAGAAGTTCGATGTGTTGCACCTGAGCCTTTCCTATACACCTGACAATAGAGGTATTCAAAGAATTTTGTGGCTGAACAAGTGGGTGGAAAACTTTCATCAATCAGTCTAATCCTCTCGATTAAGTTAAGGCCACACCAATCACAAACATTGCCATATTCTGAAACAAAATTGTTTCGTTTCGCTGTAATGATTTTAACTTCCTCGGGGTCATAAACCTTGTTGACGAAATCTGGGTCAACTTGTCTTAGGTGATCCAATATTCTATAGGCTTCGACATACTGAAATCCCAAGAAACGCTGCGCTGCATTCTCTATCTTGTCTGTGAGAAGTACCCCCATATTTACAACCGATTCGAACATAGACCGAGAAAGGCAATAAACATCATTCACATTTTTTAAGGCGACTATCTGTCTGAGCGAAAACATTGTATCAGTATTGGATTGATGAGATTGCATCATTGCTAATTGCAACTCTGGTGCGCTATTGAATTTCATGGGGTAGAGCGCAAACTGATACTTTAAGTATTTCTCTACCAATTCCTGATATGTTTGTGTGTTTAATTCCATCTATGCATTAAAGCAAACGTTACGGTTAACGTTCCTATAAATGAACTATGTAGCCATTTCTGTTCTTTCACCCATTCTACCACCCCACCCACCAAGATTCTAGGCTATCTTCTCCAGCGCCCGGGCTAAATCCGGAGGCAAATCAGAGGTGAACTCCTTGTACTCGCCGGTGGAGGGGAGCTTGAAGCCCAGCCGGCAGGCGTGGAGAAACTGGCGGGGGAGGTGGGGGGACTTCACCCCATACGTTGTGTCTCCCACCACCGGGTAGCCGATGGCGGAGAGGTGAACCCGAATCTGGTGGGTGCGCCCGGTCTCCGGCCTGACCTCAAGCAGGGTATAGTCGCCCATATACTCGACCACATGATAGTTGGTTCGCGCCTCTTTGCCCTCGCCCTCAGCCACCACCGCCATGCGCTTTCGATTACGGGGGTCACGCCCGATAGGTGCCTCAATAACCCCATCTTCCGGGGTGAGATGCCCCTTGACCAGCACCAGATAGGCTTTGGTCACAGAGCGGGCTTTAAACTGGCCGATAAGATTAAGTTGAGCTTCGCTGTTTTTAGCCACCACCATCACCCCCGAGGCATCCTTATCCAGACGGTGCACGATTCCCGGTCGCAGCGAGTCCCCGGCATCAGCAAGGTGAGGCAAATGAGACAGGATAGCATTCACCAGGGTATGAGCGGGGTGTCCCGGGGCGGGGTGAACAGGCAGTCCCGCCGGCTTATCCACGACCAGAAGGTCATCGTCCTCGTAGATAATATTTAACGGAATAGCCTCGGAGGATAGGGGTTGGGGCGGGGGTATAGCGATATCCACTCTATCGCCGACATCAAGCTTCAGCCCCGGCTTGCTGGTCTGGCCATTAACCCTGATGTGGCCCTCGGCAATCAGCTTTTGCACCTGGGTTCGGGAGAGGTCTGGACACTTCCCAGCCACATACTTATCAAGGCGCACCTCAGGTTCATCAACCACAAAGCCAGATATCTTTGGAGCAGGCATAAAATATCCCCCTAAATCACTATGGAGAGCTTCAGGAAAAGAGGATTAAAACTAAAATAATGTGGGACGCCTGTCATCCCACTATCTACTTTCTGAAACCACAGGGAGACACTATAAGCACGGGAACGGTAGAGTGACGCACTACTCTCTCGGCAACGCTCCCAAAGACCCAGCTGGAAATCCCCGACCTCCCATGCGTGCTCATAATAATGAGGTCCACCTTTTCCTCCCTGGCAGCCTCCAGAATCTTTGCCGCCGCCTCACCACCAACCACCAGCCTAGTCCCAACAGCTATACCATCTTTCTTCAGGTTACCTGCTACCTTGCTAAGATACTCCCTGGACTCGGCTTCAAATCGTTCCTCAGCCTCGCGGACACGCTTCACAGCCGTGTCATCATGCGGTGTTGACAAAGATAGAAGAGGCTCTAACACCATTAACAAAACTACTTTACTAACTTGACAACCCTTAGCGATTGACCTGACATGTTCCAGAGCACACTCGGCAAGTCGTGAGCCATCCAGCGGAACCAGTACTTCTCTATACATCTTTACCTCCTTTAGCAGTCATCTTCAGGAACTACTAATCGAAGCAACCGCAGTATAATTACCCACCCACACTCTGTCAATAGAGGAAAAAACCTAACCACTTTAAGAGATTGCTTTGTCCCTCTTCTCCTCTACGCTCTGCCTATAGATTAGATAAATCAAAAAGCCAGCGAAAATCACAACACCGGTAACTATCGCTGAATCAGCCACGTTAAATGGCGGCCAGACACCAACGCCAATAAAATCAGTAATATAGCCAAGCTGTAATCGGTCAATAAGGTTACCCACTATGCCGCCGAGCATCGAACCCAGAGCCGCCTTGCTTATCATGTTATTTAACAATGGGTAGCGGCGAGAAACAAAAAAAGCATAGACAAAAACAAGGGCAATGCCAACAAAGGCAACTATGGTCAGTTGGAAGGAATGCCCACGAAATAAGCCGAAACTGGCCCCCGTATTACGGATATGGGTTAAGTGAAAGAACCCCCCGGGGGGTGACACCTCTCCTAAAGCTAAATTAGCCCTTACCCACCCCTTGCTAAGCTGATCTCCTACCACCACCACCACCGCAACCAGGAAAAAGACTGCTATCTGTTGCCACCACTTACCTTGAAGATTACTTGCCTTTCGCATTCTTTGCCTGACTAGCCTTACAACTCATACACAGGTTTGCTTGGGGAAGAGCTTCTAATCGGGCTGGTTCTATATGCTGACCACAAACGTCACACAAGCCATAGGTTCCCTGTTCAAATTTAGATAAAGCATGCTCAACCTCAACCAGTTGGTCCCTGACACGTTTCTCTAAAGCTAGCCGCTTCTCTAGCTCAAGGGCCTCTGTAGCTTCCTCCTCCCTTTTACCAAAAGGGCTACCCTCCCGTCCCTCATCCGTGGTAGAACGGGCACTAGCCTCTATTTGCTCTAATTCACCAACTAAGCGCTTTTGTTCGCCCTCCAAATGAGAGCGCAGTAACTTGAAATTGGCAGTCACTCCTACCTCCTCCTGCTCACCTGTCAAGCTTTACAGAACAGACTCCTAATTTTCGTGTTTAGTGCTATCAAGTAAGCTATTATATATAGTGTTTTCTGAGAAAGCAATGTCAACGGGGAAAATTAATCCAGCATCAGCCGCAATTGCCGGATAGTGCTGACCGCCT
This sequence comes from uncultured Dehalococcoidales bacterium, assembly GCA_964496725.1. Lineage (GTDB taxonomy): Bacteria > Chloroflexota > Dehalococcoidia > Dehalococcoidales > E44-bin46 > JAZGHN01. The sequence goes on along the minus strand of CAZCAS010000008.1, from coordinate 19,335 downwards.
GCCCTCGCCAGTGATTATTAGCAAAGATAAAGGTCTTTTCTGCCACACTGTCCAGCTTATGAATCTTAGGCAACCACTCGCTGAGTTCCTCGGGTTTATAGCTGTAATCATACCTCTCATAAGCCTGCTCATGCTGCCACCACTTGGCACTATTACGTCCGTGAAAGCGAACATAGCCTATCTTAGCCGTCGCCTCAGCTACTGGCGGCAAAAGATTGGGTAACGGTGGTTCATCAACACAACAAAAGCCTAACTCATGGTGACGGAGCCAGTCAAACACCTCAGCCCTCACCCACTGGGCATTACGGAATTCAATCACCACCGGTAGCTCGCCTAACCTCTCCTTAAGCACCTGAAGGTAGTCCCAATTACGACGGTTAAAACCGAAACTATAGGGGAACTGAGCTAGAACACAACCCAGCTTCCCAGTGGCGATGATTGGCTCCAACACCTGACAAAAAGCCTTAAAAATGGGGGCATTGTCATCCTGCTGATGAGTCATTTCTTGATTCGCCTTAAAACAAAACAGGAAACCTTCGCCTGTTTTCTCCGCCATTGCCTTTAAGCTGGAGGAGTTAGGCAAGGCATAAAAGGAGGAGTTAACCTCGCAGGTATCGAACTCACAAGCATAATAGCTGAGCCACTCCCGCTTAGGCATACCCGCCGGATAGAAGTTACCCACCCAATCATTATAGCTAAATCCTGAAGTGCCAAGATATATCATTTCACTTCTAGTCTAGCCCATTTGCCCTGTTTTATCAACTTGATTTGAATTGTGATATACTTGCCCCCAGAATAAGGGAGTGGAGTGGCAATAGATGGCAGAGCTACTTTTTGGAACTGCCGGCGTCCCCCTCAGCACCCAACCCCCCCCAACCACCGCCTCAGGAATCGAACGCATTGCCGAACTGGGGCTGGGTTGCATGGAGATAGAATTCGTCCGTGGGGTGAAGATGGGGGAGGCCGGAGCTTCCCTGGTGGCAGAAACAGCAAGTAGAAGAGGGATTAAGCTATCAGCCCACGCCCCCTACTACATCAACTTTAACGCCCGCGAGCCGGAAAAGATACAAGCTAGCCAGGAGCGACTATTACAGACAGCCCGCATTGCCTCTCTATGCGGGGCGGACAGCGTGGTTTTCCACATTGGTTATTATCTCGGCGACCCCGCAGGAAAGGTTTATGATACCGTAAAAAAATATCTAGCGGAAACACTAGAGCAGCTTAAAAGGGAAAATAATCAGATAACGATTAGACCAGAGATTCTGGGTAAGCACTCTGAGTTTGGCACTATGAAGGAAGTATTCGCCCTGTGTACCGAGCTTGAGGGATTAGCCATTTGCATGGACTTTGCTCACTGGCACGCTCGGACAGGGAAGTTCAACTCCTACTCCGAGTTTGCCTCCATCCTGTCACAAATCGAACAGCGATTGGGTCGAGCTGCCCTGGATGACATGCACATCCATGTCTCCGGCATTCACTACGGGGCAAAGGGAGAAATAAAACATCTCGAACTGAAAGAGTCAGACCTGAAATATGTCGAGCTCCTCCAAGCATTAAGGGACCACCAAGCTAAGGGTATCGTCATCTGCGAAAGCCCAAACTTGGAAGAGGATGCCCTGCTTTTGCTGCAGGAATATAATAATCTCCTGAAATAGGTGACTACATTCAACGGAATTTCCCAGTTTATATTATTTTTGATATAATAGAAGCGCTATTAAGTGCTTAAGTGGTTTATTACCGCTTAGGGTAAAGGGTGAAAATGGGCTGGAATCGTAATCTGATAATATTTATAGTTATCGCCATCTCCGCGATGGCTCTTTTTGCCTACTTCACACCCATGACTAAAAAACCCGCGGAAATCAAGCTTGGTGAAGCTATCGCCATGTCCCAGAGAGGCGAGATAGCAGAGAGTGTCATCGATGGCGAAGAGCTACTACTAACCACTACCGACAATGTAGAGCTAAAAACAATCATCGGTAACCTAAATGTAGTCGAACTCAAAGAACTAGGGTATGTCTTCGAGGAAGGAGGGCCAACGGTAAAGGCATCAGCGTTTGACTGGGGCAACCTGGCGCTTAACTTCCTTCCTCTTATTCTCTTCGGCGGTTTACTGTTCTTCCTCTTCCGTAGGGCACAGGGGGCTAATAGCCAAGCCATGAGCTTTGGCCGTAGCCGAGCCCGATTATTCCCCCACCACGCACCAACGGTAACCTTCGATGATGTCGCCGGCGTAGAGGAAGCCAAGCAAGAGTTATCTGAGGTGGTAGAATTCCTCAAGTCACGCGAGAAGTTTCAGAAGTTAGGAGCCCGTATCCCAAAGGGGTTACTGCTGATGGGTCCTCCCGGAACAGGAAAGACCCTGCTGGCTCGGGCAGTGGCTGGTGAGGCTGGGGTACCATTCTTCTCTATCAGCGGCAGCGAATTTGTCGAGATGTTCGTTGGTGTCGGCGCCTCAAGAGTACGCGACCTCTTTGACCAAGCCAAGCGTAATGCGCCCTGCATCGTCTTCATAGACGAGATTGATGCTGTAGGTCGCCATCGCGGTGCCGGGCTGGGCGGCGGTCATGACGAGAGGGAACAAACCCTTAACCAGATCCTGACCGAGATGGATGGCTTCGACACCAATACCAATGTGATCGTCCTCGCTGCGACCAACCGACCCGATATCCTCGACCCGGCTTTACTGCGCCCTGGGCGCTTTGACCGTCGGGTAATCCTGGACCGACCGGACATAAATGGTCGATTAGCAATCCTTAAAGTCCACACCAACGGTAAGCCGTTGGCGAGTGCAGTCAATCTAGAGATACTCGCCAAACAGACAGCCGGCTTCAGCGGTGCTGACCTGGCCAATCTGGTCAATGAGGCAGCTATCCTGGCTGCTAGGCAGGACAGGAAAGCCATTGCAATGCAGGACTTTGAAGAGTCCATAGACCGTGTGATTGCTGGCCCAGAGAGGAAGAGTCGGAGGATAAGCCCCAAGGAAAAGGAGATAACCGCATACCATGAGGCAGGACATGCCCTAGTCGCCAAAATGCTGCCCCATGCTGATCGGGTACATAAAATCTCCATAGTGGCTCGCGGGCTATCTCTTGGTCACACCCGACAACTGCCCACCGAAGACCGATATCTGATGACACGCTCTCAATTCAAGGATGTGTTAGCCACATTGTTAGCCGGTCATACTGCGGAGACGCTAATCTTCAATGAAATGACTACAGGGGCCTACGATGACATTGAACGGGCAACCACACTTGCCCGCAAGATGGTGACTGAGTATGGCATGAGTGATAAGCTAGGACCGCGAACCTTCGGGCACAGGGAGGAGCCAATCTTCCTCGGCCGCGAAATCGTCGAGCAGAGAAACTATAGCGAGAAGATAGCCAAGGAGATTGACGAGGAGGTCCACAATATTATCAAGAATGCTTATGAAGTAGCCAAAAAGGTCCTCACCAAAAACAAGAAGCGATTAATATATCTTGCTGAGAAGCTTATTGCTCAAGAGACCCTGGAGGGTGAAGAACTGAACTCCCTGCTCGCCAAACCGATACCATCATCCCCACCCAAAGCCAAAGTTAAGGCTATAGCAATACCTGTTCCCACCCCGGAAGTAACTACGGCTAAAACCAGGAGCAAGGCTAAGAAAGCGCCACTCATACCTGAACACAAGCCCCTCCCCAAACAAGCCCCAGCCACCTCCAGCTAAGAGCGGGGCAGGCTCCAATTACTTCTTCCGCGCTACCACGTAGTCGGCTAATTTCATTAATGCGCGGCGGCTGGCATTATCGGCGAGGAGATTAAGACTCCGACAAGCCCGGTCACAATAATCTGAGGCTAACTTATAGCAATCCTCAATAATGGACGAGCTACGCACTAACTCTATCGCCGCCTTTACATCCTCCTGTTTATCCCTGTTTTGAAACCACCGTCTCACTGGATTATCCTCAGGACGGCTCTCCAGAAGAAGCATTGCCGGCAGGGTAAGGGTGCCCTGAGTCAGATCCGAGCCCACGGGCTTACCCATCTCCTCCTCGGTACCACTGAAATCCAGGATATCATCCACAATCTGAAAGGCGATGCCAAGGTTATAGCCATATCCTTTTAGCGCCTCGACCACCCTCTCCGGAGCCTGACTCAACATAGCACCCGACTCAGTAGCCAGGGAAATTAGCGCAGCGGTCTTGCCAGCGATTCTCTGCAAATACTGTTGCCGACCCTGCTCCAGATTAAAAGCATCGAAGGCTTGATTTAACTCCCCGCTAGCAATGGTCATAATAGCCCGGGCAAAGAGCTTTATCACTTGCAGATTCTGAGTATCAGCTACCAGCTCTTCCGACTTAGCCAGCAGGTAGTCACCAAGGAGTATCGCTTTGTCTTCACCCCACACCTTATTAACAGTAGGACAGCCATGGCGCACCAGGGAGTTATCAATAGCATCATCATGAACCAGGGTGGCAGTATGCAGAACCTCAATGGCAACAGCCATGGGCAGCAGGCGAGCGAGGTCGTAATTATAAAACTTGCCCGATAAAAGAACAAGAGCAGGGCGAATCTTCTTGCCACCGCCACGCAGGCTGTAATCCAATAGCTCGGCAAGCTGAGGAAAATCAACTTCGCAGACAGACCTCAGCCTATCCTCTACCTGGTCTAAATCCTCTTGGATGGGTTCATAGATTGCGGTTAGCATGAGCCCAACAACCGACCGACCTCCCCCTCTATCACCCCCTCGTCCAATTTAGAGAACAGGGGCTTAGGAGGAAGTAATTTCTGCCCCGGCAGTGGGAAGCGGGGCTGCCAGCCATCATCCTCAACCCTGCCACCAAAGCCAAGATACTCATGAAGCTTCTGAGAACTAAAGGGTAAAAAGGGATAAAGCGCTATCCTGAGACAGGAGATAATACAAATGGCTACATTTAAGGCGGTAGCAGCAGCCTGCTTATCCTCTTTAATCACCTTCCACGGTGATTTCTCATCTAGATATCGATTAGCCTCTTGGGCCAAGGACATAGCCGACTTAGCTGCCTCTTTAAAGCGGCAACGCTCGATAAGCCCACCCACATTATTAAGAGCCTCCTCAGCCATACCAAGAACTGCCTGACTTCGGTCGTCAAGCTCCCCCGGCGCTGGCACACAGCCATCAAAATTTCTGTAGACAAAGGTAAGCACCCGATTAACCAGATTTCCATAGGTAGCTACCAGTTCATCATTGTTACGCCGCACAAACTCGCGCCAGGAGAAATCGGTATCACCGGTCTCCGGCATATTGATGGACAGCAGGTAACGCAATGGGTCAGGCTCATAGCGGGCGAGGTAATCAGGTACCCACACCGCCCAGCTACGACTGGTAGAAAGCTTCTTGCCTTCAATAGTCAGAAACTCATTAGCCGGTATATCATAAGGGAGATTAAGACCACCGTACCCCATCAACATCGCTGGCCAGATAAGGGTATGAAAAGGAATATTATCCTTGCCGATAAAATAATAACTCCTTGCCTCATCGCCTTCCCAGAAAGGACGCCACCCCTCTCCATCCCCACTCAACTTGGCCCACTCCTTTGTCGCCGAGAGGTAGCCGATGACCGCCCCAAACCACACATACAGGCGCTTGCCGTCAAAGCCGCCCAGAGGCAACGGTACTCCCCAATCTATATCGCGGGTTATAGCCCTATCCTTCAGCCCTTCCTTCAGATAGCGCTGGGTAAGGTTATAAACATTCGGCCTCCACTGGCCCTGCTCACTCGCCCAGGTTGAAATCCTGTCCTGAAAAGCGCTCAGTTTCAGAAAGAAATGCTCTGAATCCTTAAACTGGGGAGTAGCAGCACATAATCGACAGCGTGGGGCATTCAGCTCAGCAGGAGTTAGCGGTTTGCCGCAGTCATCGCACTGGTCACCTCGCGCCCCGGCAGAGGAACAAAAGGGGCAGGTACCCTCTACATAACGGTCGGGTAAAAAGCGCTGACACTGAGGGCAATAAGGCTGTGACACAGCAGCTTTATAAATATAGCCCTTATCCAGAAGGGTGAGAAAAATGTCCTGTGACACCTCAGTATGATTGGCGGTGCCAGTCCTGGTAAATAAATCAAAAGAGATGCCCAATCTCTCCCAGGAATCAAGAAAGTGCTGATGATATTCATCGGCTATTTCTTCCGGCCTCTTCCCCTCCTGCTCAGCCTTAATAGTTATCGGCGTGCCGTGCTGGTCTGAACCAGATACCATCAATACCTCATCACCCTTAGCACGGTGGTAGCGGGCGAATATATCAGCTGGCAGATATGCCCCAGCAACATGACCCAGGTGTAACGGGCCATCAGCATAAGGCCAAGCCACCCCGATAAAAATTCTCTCTCCCATAATCCCCTCTCTAACTAGTACTCTTCAGGGAAAAAGGTTAGCGTCCGCTCGCCTTTATCCTCTTTATAACGAGCATAGCCCTTCTTCAGACTACAAGCTACGCACAGGCGCAGTGTAGCATCTTTTTCCTCCATAACCAAATAATGTTCTGCTTGGGGGATGATTTTATGACACTCGTCACACCAAACATCCCCTAAAGACATACATCCTCGGCGCATCCGATTACTCCTCTCCAGAATCTCAAAGTAACTTGAGCCAGACGCGATACAGCTCTCTCCTCGACAACCCTGTTTCTCCAGACACCTTGGCTATAGCCTCTTTAGCTGTCGCCCCAGCCCGGTGCAGACTATGCAATTGTCCCTCAATATCCTCTATCAGCTGGGGCTTATCCTCCCCCTTGCCTTCAATAACCAGGGTAAACTCTCCCCTAGGCTCGGTAAAGTGCTCTATGGCTTGGCTCACCCTCCCCCGAAAAACCTCCTCATGAATCTTGGTAAGCTCGCGACAGACGGCTACTTTTCTATCCCCAAGAACGCGCAAAATATCATTCAGGGCAGCCCGCAACCGATGTGGAGATTCCAAGACCACAATCGTGCCCTGCTCACCAGTCAGCGATTGTAGTAGCTGCCGCCGCCCGCTAGTTTTATGAGGTAGAAAGCCCACGTAGATAAATCTCTCCACTGGTAACCCGGAGACAACCAGCGCCGTGATAACCACAGAAGCTCCAGGGATAGGAACCACCGGGATACCCCGGTGAGTGGCAGCCACAATCAACTCATACCCGGGGTCAGACATCCCCGGCATCCCCGCATCAGAAACAAGGGCTACATCCCCACTGTTAAGACAATCGATAATATAATCCAGCTTAGTCCACTTATTGTGCTCATGATAACTCGTCACCGGTGTCTTAATGTTATAAGTAACGAGAAGCTGCTTCGTCCTGCGTGTATCCTCGGCAGCGATAAGTTGCACCTCTCGCAGAGTACGCAGAGCACGCAACGAGACATCCTCTAAATTACCAATTGGAGTAGCCACCACATAAAGAGTCGGCATCGCCCTGATTCTCCCCAGCCTAGCTATTATAACCTATAATTTATCACTCATCCACACCGGTTGACACAATCCTTGTAATCGTCTACTCTAATGCTTTAATATACTTCCACCCGCACACGCATAAGGGGGGTAAGTAGGAATCAATGAAAGAAGTAATGGTTATTACAGACACCCTGTCTTCCATAACCCCAGAACTAGCCGAGGAGCATGACGTTATGGTGCTACCTTACCATCTCATCTTTGACGGCAAGGATTACCTTGATAATGCCTTCGATAGAGGAGAGCTGTTTAAACGACTCGAGTCCTACCAGAACCTGCCTACTCACTCAGCTTGCACTACAGGCGAGATAATGGAAGCTTACAGGAAAGCTAGTCAAAGGGCAAAGGGCATCCTATCTATTTCATTGTCCTCAGTCATGTCGGCACACTATAATGCAGCCCTACAAGCCAAAGAGCAGGCAAAAAAAGTATTGCCTGATATCTCCATTGAAGTAGTCGATTCCCGCACCGTTGTCTGCGGGGAGCTGCTTGTTGTCCTGGCGGCTGCCAGAGCAGCCAACGAAGGCAAGAGCCTGTCAGAGGTGGCTGAGATTGCTCGCCGGATAGTACAGCAGGTAATCTCTATATTTGTGCCTGAGACCCTATTCTTCCTTGAAAGGTCGGGGAGGGGGGGTGTAGACCACAAAATAGCCATATCTCCCATCCCGATATACGCTCTTATGGCAATGGATGCCTCCTCTGGTGGAACGGGGAAAATCATAGCCAAGCATAGAAGCAAGGCTAAGGCAATAGAAGCGCTGCTGGAGATGGTGAGGGAAAAATGTGGGAACAAGAAGATACACGCAACCATCAACTATACCGACAATCCAGATGAAGCCGAGGCACTAAAGGAAAGGCTCCTCTCCCAGTTTGAAATCAGCGAAATCCATATCACGCCATGCTCAGTAGTAGCCTCTGTGGTATATGGACCACGCTGTTTATCACTGGGGTTCTACGCCGAGGATTAAAAAGGCAGCCCAGCTTCACCAAACACCGGTGATTAAACCAAAACTTCTTGACTTTAAGCCACTGCCTCTGCTATAGTCCACTTTTAAGAAAGGATAACATAAAATGGCTGCCCCTAAGTTTAAAGAGTTACGACGTGCTTATGGATTTGATGAAGTGGCTCTCGTGCCTGGAGACACAACCATCAACCCAGACCAGACAAACGTTGACTTAAAAATAGAGGGCCTTACCTTCTCAATCCCCATTGTAGCAGCCGCAATGGATGCCGTAACCGATGTCGACTCCGCCATCCTGATGGGCAAGCTGGGTGGACTCGCCGTTCTCAACCTGGATGGCGTGCAAACGCGGTATGATAATCCTAAAGAAATATTGACCCAGATCGCCCAAGCCCCCCAAGCCAAGGTCACCTCCCTGCTGCAAAAGATATACTCCCAACCAATTAAAGAGAACCTCATCGGCGAAAGAATACAAGCAATCAAAAAAGCAGGGGTAGCGTGCGCCGTTTCTGTGGCACCAGCCAATACCAAACGCTTTGCTCCCATAGCTGCTGAAGCCCAAGCCGATATCCTCGTAGTTCAATCCACAGTTACCACTGCCCGGCATATATCAAAAAGCTATCGCGGGCTAATCTTCCCCGAGCTATGTAAATCTACCCCTATACCTATTGTCGTGGGCAACTGCGTTAGCTATAGCTCATGTCTAGAGCTGATGAGAACTGGAATCGCTGGGGTCTTGGTAGGTGTAGGGCCGGGCGCTGCCTGCACCACCAGACAGGTTCTCGGCGTCGGTGTCCCCCAGATAACCGCTACCATGGATTGTGCTGCCGCCAGAGAGGAATATCAGCGTGAGTCAGGCAAATACGTGCCCATAATCACCGACGGCGGTTTCCGTAATGGCGGAGACGTATGCAAGGCCTTGGTTGCCGGCGCTGATGGGGTAATGATAGGCTCTATTCTGGCTCAAGCTAAAGAGGCACCAGGACAGGGCTACCACTGGGGTATGTCTCACCCACACCCAGCACTCCCCAGGGGAACTCGGATAGCAGTGGGTACTACCGGAACACTAAAGCAGATCCTCTTCGGCCCCACGTCAGTCACTGATGGTAGCCAAAATCTGGTCGGGGCTATTCGCACGGCAATGGGTACCTGCGGCGTCTTCAACATTCAGGAAATGCACAAAGTTGAGATGGTGATTGCCCCGGCTATTACCACGGAAGGAAAATCTTGGCAGTTGTCACAGTCGTAACCACTGACGCCAAGCAGACTGCTATCAATAGCCCCCAAATGTGCCTTGATTATCTCTTCGACGAAAGGCTATCCCTGATAGTAGCCCAACCCCACCACCCCGGGACCGACAATCAGTGAAGAGAGCGGGCTGTACCCGCATAAAAGGACTTCAGCACAATCGAACTGGCCTTGGACTATTTCTTTAAGCCTCTCCGCTTCCTCCGGAGCACATGTATGGTCAATCAGAACATGAAGGGGGGCATCCGTTTTCACCCTTTCCCCCACCATATCCAACAACACTCGAAGCGCCTTCTTTTTGGTCCTCGGCCTGGCCACTACTACTGCCCTCCCCAGGGAGACAGGCATCTCGGTAACGGGTTTCATGCTGAGCATATTGCCCACCATGGCAGCCGCCTTACTGATACGCCCGCTCCTCGCCAGATAGGAGAGGGTATCAAAGACATATAAATGATTTATCTTTGACTTTACCTCTTCGGCCACCTTAGCTACCGCCGCTATACCCTGACCCGAAGCTGCCGCCCGAGCCGCGGCGAGCACCATTAATCCCTGACCGCATGTGGTTGTTCTTGAGTCAAACACCTCTATATTGATACCGGGAAGCTCGCTTTCGACTATTCCCTTAGCTTGTGTAGCTGAACCGAAAGTCAGGCTCAACGCTGATGATATGGTTAGGGTGAAGATATTATCAGCCTTCCGGCTCAAGCGACGATAGACCTCAGCAAACTCACCGGGGGGTGGCGTGGAGGTGGTGGGGAACCTACCCGATTTTTCAACCAGTTGAAATAGCTCAGCAGGAGTCTTGATATCTATGGTATCCCGATAGGTTTTGTCATCCGCGTGAAGAAGCAGAGGAACAACCTCAATGCCGTATTGCCCAATCAATTCCCGAGGGATAGAAGCCGTGCTATCAGTAACAACGGCCACTTTGCTCATTTTGAGCCCTCTTTTATAAATTGACTCCCTTGGCTACGGTAGCAAGCTCCGCCTTGATAGCACCTATCAGGTCAACTTCCACCGCCAGCTTGACGTGCTGTATCTTAACCGCTACATGGGGAGCCCGGCTATGCCCGTGTATCTTACGAACAATGCCATTAATCCCCCAGATGAGACCGCCACCAAGGTCGCGCTTCTCATCAGCTCCAGCATCATCCTTAAATAAGCCTATAGATTCCACAAATTTAAACAGCACATTGCCGACGAAAGCGTCACAGACGATAACATTGGCTTTTTTACTCAGAAGCTCGAACCCCTCTATATTGCCAATAAAGTTCAAGCCGCTTTTCTCGAGAAGAGGGTAGGTTTCCTTGGTTAGTTGATTACCCTTGCTCCCCTCAGCACCAATGTTCAATAAAGCTATGGTAGGATTGGCCACACCCAGCAGCTTTTTACAATAAACAGAACCGAGAACGGCAAATGTCAACAGGTGATATGGCCGGCAATCCATGTTAACCCCGCAATCAAACACCACCGTATTGGGGGCGGAATCAAAGATAGCCCCACCGATTACAGGGCGCTCTATCCCCTCTATCATACCCAGATGCTGAATAGCGCTGGAGGCCACTGCCCCGGTAGGACCGGCACTAACTAAACCATCCGCCTCCCCTTCTTTCAACATCCTCGTTGCTACCGCTATGGAGGAATTACGCTTGCGGCGCACAGCTAGAGCCGGATTTTCACCCTCTTCGATAAACTCCTCGGCACTGACATGGCGAATGGGTAGATTAGAGGCATCATATTTAGCCAGCTCCGCCTCCACAATAGCCGTAGGCCCAACTAAGAGAATCTCTAAATCGTCCGCCACCTCCGCAGCCGAGACCACGCCCTTGACTATCTCGCCGGGGGCATAGTCACCACCCATAGCATCCACCACCACCCTTACCTTCTTTTTAGCCTTCACCATGGAATACCCCCTATTGATAAACAGAATTCGACCATCACCAACAACTAGCCCAATTAAGCTCCCTGGCAAAAAGTATAGTCAATAAGCCCTTTGCCATTGTGAACGGCCACACTCACCCCCTCCTCGGAAACATCAAGCCAGGCAAATTCAAATTCAGACAGGAGCATCTCCTTCAACTTCTCAGCCCGCTCAGGGACCCGAGTATGACCGATAAGACCATTTAGCTTGCTCTGGTCAGTCCTTTCTCTGGTTGTCTCCACCAGCCTGTCCATTATCTGAGCTACGGTCTTAGCCCTGGCTACAGGCTTCACCGTCCCCCCCGTGGAAGCGTCGACCTCAACAACAGACCTGAAGCTGGTAGCTGACTCTGCTTCTGCCCAGGTACGAGCCTCAAATATCCTCCCCCCTTTGTCGTAATAGAAAAGGGTATCGCGGGCAGCGAGCACCGTCACCCGCGGTATGAGACTGTCGACCAGCTCCATAACCTCATCCATGTTCTTGCCTTCCGCTGCCGCTTTTGCTGCCGCTATAGCAACGAAGTGAACCCCCGTCCCTATGGTGCGTGAATCAACCACTTCAATCCGTTTCCCGGGCAGCTTCTCCCCAGCCAGTTCCTTAGCCTTCACAGCGTTTTGATATTGGGGGCTAAAAAGTGAGGACATGCAGACATGCAAGATAGACTCTGCTTGCTCACCGAGTTCAGTGAAAAACCGCAAACATTCCGCCACAGTAACCGTCGAAGTCTTTGGCAGGTTCTCCTTGGTCTCTAATCGGGCGTAGAGCTTATCCATATCTATCTCTGTGTCCAGATAGGGCTTGCCGTCCATCACAATAGGGCAGGGAACCAAGGTGAAACCGTACTCCCTTGCCTTTTCATGAGTTAAGGAAACAGAATCGGCACTGATGACTACTTTCCCCATAATTATTAACCCCCCTAGAATATTTTTATCAATTAGCTAATCAAACTTAGGGCAGAAGGAGTAGTCAATAATCCCGATGCCACCATGAACTGCCACGCTTGCCGAAGCCTCGGAAACAACAATTTCATCGAACGGAACCTCAGAGATAAGCATCTGCTTCAGCTTCTCAGCCCGGTCAGGGACTCGGGCATGCCCAATAATGCCAACCAGCCTTTTGCCTCCAGCTCTCTCTTTGGTTATCTCCACCAGCTTACCCATTATCTGGGCTACAGTCTTAGCCCTGGCTACAGGTTTCAGCGCCCCCCCAGTGGAGACATCTACTTCGGTAATAGACCTGAAGCTGGTGGCTGATTCGGCCTCAGCCCAGGTACGAGCCTCAAATATCCGCCCCCCTCTCGCCTGATAGAAAAGGGTATCTCGAGCCAGAAGCACGCTCACTTGTGGGACGAGGCCATTAACCAGCTCCAGAACCTCGTCTATGCCCTTGCCCCGTGCTGCCATCTTGGCTGCCTCCATAGCGACCAGAGCAACCCCCGTCCCCATACAAAGGGTATCAACCACCTCAATTCTTTTTCCTGGCATCTCCTCGCCAGCCAGTTTCTTGCCCTGCAAAGCAATATTATAGTGACCGCTAAAAACTGAGGACATACAGATATGCAGGATAGCCTCCGCTTGCTCACCAGCTTCAACGAAGAACTGGGCAAATTCCCCCATATTAGCCGTCGAGGTGGTGGGCACGTTCTCCCTAGTCTCTAAGCGGGCATAGAGCTTATCCATGTCTATCTCTGTGTCCAGATAGGCTTTACCGTCCATAATAACAGGACAGGGAATCATGGTAAAACCATGTTCCCCTGCTTTTTCTGGAAGGATAGAACCAGAATCACTGGTAATGATTACTTTTCGCACACCAAACCTCTTGTGTGCCAATCAATGGGCTAGTTGCTCGCCGCTTCGCCGGATTGTCTATGTCCTGATCCTGCGCACAAATGCCGGTTTAATGCGCCGCGCCTCGCCCAGCACATTCATAATGAAGTCAGCAGGCACTTCACATATCCTTGCGATCTTCAGCACTGACTCCTGCAGGAGGCCATTTAGATGCCACGCATTCTTAGCAGCGGCTAGAAGGGTAGCAAAAGCACTTTGCAACTCGCTGGTTGAAGCCCCTTCCTCCTGCAATACCAGACATTCCTCACACTCAGCAGCAACATCAATAAGGTCGCGCAAACTGTCCTGAAGTGCTGCTCCCCGACGAGCAAAAAACTTCTTGGCAGAGTCGAGTTTCTCTCTCTCAACCTTAAAACTGTAAACAATAAGCCTACTCATACGACCTCCGATGGATAGTTTACCAAGAATAATACAGAAAGTCAACCGATGTTTACAGAAAGGGGCTACTCTTCTTCATCAACTGCTTCTGTCTCGGCACTAATGTAAGGGAGTAAAGCCCCCACCTCCCTCCGTCTGCCACCCCCTGAGGAGGTTAATTTATCAATAGCCTGACGCACCTTCCTCAATCCTCTAACCCCCGTCTTCATCACCACCCCACTCACCCCCGCTTCCCACAGTAGCTGAAGCTCATCGGCCGTTACCCCTGATGGTACTGATACTAACAAGGGCTTAGCCACCACATTGGCAAAGCGCCAAAAGAGCATCAGATGCTGCCAGGTAAGAAAATAGCCTTCTTTCTGTTCGCCAGCGATAAGCACGGCATCCACAGGCAACTCATCAATCGTCCTCAATAAACCCTCAGCGAGCGACGCCTCTACCTCTAAAATCCTGCCCATTTCATCATTTTTAGGCATTGTCAACGAGGTATCGGCAGCAGGGAAAACCACAAAATCACAATCCCCCTTCTTCATCTGGTTTATCTCTTTCCCGCTGGTACCTCTTAACCACCCACCCCAGGGAATATCGGACACAGCTCGAGATGCTTTCTCCAGGTTTTCAGCCCCTGAACTCAACTTAGAAATAGATATCAGCCCAGCATCAGCCCCCGCCACAGAATCAGCCAGATTATCCACATCAACCTGCGCCAAACTGGCAACGATTAGCATTTTGGACGGTGCCGAGACCGACTGCCCCGCCCGAAACCCCATAGGCGGAGGCCCCCCCTGTGAAACCTGCTTCAGCTTAGCAATAAACTTGCTCATCAGCTTCCAGCTAAGTATAACACAAAGTCGGCCGCCTGATAAAAACCAGGTGCCACTTTATTTACCGAGAAATCCCTAAGTGGCTAATTTTTCCCCTTTGATTATGTTAAAATGATTATGTTAAAATGTATAAAAGGGTGAAGGAGGCACGGTGAAAGAGGATGTCAATAGCTTTATAACCTATCTTTCCGTGGAGAAAGGCTACTCAGAAAACACGTTATCTGCTTATCGCAATGACCTCTTCCAGCTGGCTGACTTCGCTGCGGAAGAAGCTACCAAGCACGGCGCCACTGCCTCGTGGGCCAGCTTTGGCCGACAGGGTATGCTAAGCTACATGCTTAACCTGAAGGAAAGGAACTATGCTCCCCCCACCATAGCCCGCAAGGTAGCCGCTGCCAGGTCGTTCTTTGACTTCATGGTAGCTGAAGGTAAAATAAAAGATAAGCCTTCACAGAATATTGATTCGCCCAAGTTGGGGAGACCGCTACCTAAACCTATCTCACATGGTCAGGCTCTCAAATTGCTAGAGCAACCGGCTAAGCTATCCACCCCAGAGGCCAAAAGGGATAAGGCAATGCTGGAGTTATTATATGCCAGTGGCATGAGGGTGAGCGAGCTGATAGCTTTGAATGTAGGTGATGTAGATACGGAGGGCGGCTATGTGCGCTGCTTCGGCAAGGGGCACAAAGAGCGGGTTATTCCCATTTACCAGCGGGCTGCCCTGGCTGTAGCAGAATACGCAAAGGAATACCGCCCCCACCTCGCCCACAGCGATGCTGAGACAGCTCTATTTCTCAATCGCCGTGGCGAGAGACTGACCAGACAGGGACTGTGGCAAATATTAAAAGGTTACGCTAAATCGGCTGGACTGGATATAGAGATAACCCCTCATACCCTGCGGCATAGCTTCGCCACTCAAATGCTGGGTGGCGGGGCTGACCTGAGGACAGTCCAGGAATTTTTGGGTCACGCCAACATCTCTACCACACAAGTTTATACCCACCTTACCTCGGAACATGTCCGCCGCACCTACGAGAAATCTCACCCCAGGGCTAAGTAATTGGAGGCTCTAGATGGCTAGCAAATCGCGACGCAAGAAAAAGCATTCACTCCAAAGCAAAAAAATAAAGAGGAGGGTTATCCCTACTATCACCACCATTGAACAGCAGCCTGTTACCCAAACCTATAAGCCTGCTGTTCCCCCGGTACAGGAACCAGCACCAGCTATAGCTCGCTACCCTCACGTAGCCGCTGACCTGCGAAGAATCGGTATTCTGGCAGGGATATTGCTGGCTGCCCTGGGTGTGCTATCTTTCGTGCTATCTTAATTCCCTCCTGAGAATGGGTGCTCACCATGGACTTTGCCGCAATGAGAGCCGAATTAATTAAGCACCTGAGCACCGAAATCAGAGACAAGCGGGTATTAGGTGCTATGGCCCGTATTCCCCGAGAGTGCTTTGTGCCACCGGGAGAGCAAGCCCTAGCCTATGAAGATAGGCCACTGCCCATCGGCTTCGACCAAACAATCTCACAGCCACTCATTATCGCCATTATGACCGAGGCATTAGAGCTTACTGGCGATGATAAGGTGCTAGAGGTAGGGACAGGCAGCGGATATCAGGCAGCCATCCTGGCTGAATTAGCCCGCCAGGTGGTTACCACGGAGCGCCTCGCACCGCTGGCTAAAAGAGCAAGGGAGGTACTGGATAGGCTGGGCTACACCAATATTGAAGTCCACCTGGCTGAGCAAACCCTGGGCTGGGAACGCGAGGCACCTTATAACGCTATCATAGTTACCGCTGGCGCACCACATATCCCCGATGCCCTTCTGAAGCAGCTGGCAACCGGCGGGCGACTGATAATCCCTGTAGGCTCGCGGTATTTGCAAGAGTTATACAAAGTTATCAAGCACAAAAATAAGAACGTGGTTCAAAATTTGGGCGGTTGCCGCTTCGTCTCTCTCATCGGCAAAGACGCCTGGGAAGATTAGACCCCCCCTGAAACCTTGCCCCAAACAGGGGAAAATCATATACTAAGTTTCATTAAACAAATACGGAAAGGAACAAGTATGGAAGTCCTGGAAGCAATTAGAACAAGACGGAGCGTTCGCCGGTACAAGACTACGCCGATAGATGACAAGGCCTTAGAGCTTATTCTGGAAGCTGCCCGCTGGGCGCCATCCTGGAATAACACCCAGTGCTGGAGATTTATCCTCGTGCGCGATGACAAGGTCAAAAAAGAGCTAGCCACCACCCTTCCCAAGGCTAATCGCGTCCGCGAGTGTATTGAAACTGCGCCGCTTACAGTTGTAGCCTGCGCCGAGATTGGGAAATCGGGTTCCCTCAGTGGAAAATTCATCCCGGATAAGAACGAGTGGTGGTATATGTTCGACGTGGCGCTGGCTATGCAAAACCTGGTATTAGCCGCCCACTCTCTGGGACTGGGTACAGTATATACTGGCTGGTTTGACCCCATAAAGGCAGCCAGTATCCTGGGGGTGCCAGAGGGTTTTACCGTGGTGGCACTGACTCCCCTCGGTTATCCTGACCTGACACCGAAAACCACGCCAAGGCGGGAACTTTCCGAGACCTTTTTCTACGATAAATTCAAGAGCTGAAAGGAAGTTAAATTATGCCTGAGCTGGGTTTAGCTCTCCCTTTCTGGTTGCTCGTTTTAATATGGGTAGCCAGAATCGTAGTGCTGGTTTTCATCTGCTCAGTCCTTGCCTGGCTGGGGCTCAGGGCAATGGATGCCCTTACCCCACATATTCATGAGCGCCAGCGTATAGGAGAAAACCCCATCGCCACCGGCTTATTCATTGGGGGATTCTTCATCATGGTCGGGCTGGTCATTCACGGAGCAGCCACCTCATACACAGCAATCGGTGGCCCGATAGCCAACCACATCTTTGACTTCAGGACGTGGGGACTGGTGGCAATAAGCTTCGTGATAAGCCTGCTCGTCGGGATAGCCCTGCTGCGCATTCTCGACAAGGCAACACCAAAAATACCATTTGTCAACATCAACAAAAACCCGGTGGCAGTGGGTATCTACGTCTTCGGGTATCTCGTTTTCTTTGGCTTAATCCTCCATGGCGCACTGACCACGCCGTTCTGACAGCATGAACAGGACTAAAATTTTGATAATCTTAGCCTCGGTATTAATCGCAGGCTTAGCCACCACCCACTATGTCCAAGCCACCCCATCAGCCGATTTCCATGAGGTGGATGGCGAGGTTTTCGATAGCTGGGAGATATGTCGAACCACCGCCCTCGGTGAAGCCGGCTTCTACCAGTTAACCGAGACGAGCTTCCGCCCGGTCATCGCCTACGAGAGCCTGGGCAAGGAAGCCGCCCTAGCCTACAGCCTGGGCGAGCAAATCGCCGCCAAATACCCGGACAAAATACAGCGGGCGGAGGCGGTATTCAGCTTCGTCCGAGACAGGGTAAGGTATACCTCTGACATCGACCAGTTCGGCTACGAGGAGTTTGCCCAGAATGCCGATGAACTGGCCGGCGATATCGAGGAAAACGGGCTCGGTTACGGCGACTGTGAAGACAGCGCGGTGCTCCTGGCTGTTATGTACAAAGGGGCTGGATTCCGCTCAGCTATAGCCCTCGGCTCAGGACACACCGCAGCCCTGGTCTATCTGCCCGAATACGACAAAGCAGCCGCAGTTTTTGAGCTAGAGGGTGAGAAGGGCTGGCTCTGGGCTGAGGCTACCGGGGAAAACAATCCTTTAGGCTGGGTGCCCAAGGAATTCCTGAATACCAGAACGGCCGTCTATGAAATCGGCGACGAGGAAATAGCACTGGTAGAACCACCCGCCAAACCCTCAGTCGCCATCGCCAAAACAGGCAAGACCTCCTCCGCCCAACCCTTCCCCTTCTTCGGTATAATGATGCTGCTATGGATTATGCCCATGTTCAGGAGAAAGAGACGCGTGCGCTCTCGCAGGTAATGCCTGCCCTCCCATATCGGCACAAATTGTGACATACTGTAAGAGGAGAGATAGCCACGAAAATGGAAGAATATATCAAAATCAAGGTTGGCACTCTGCGGGAGTTCGCCGGCAGGGTATTCAATAAATTCGGCGTCCCCCTTGGCGATGCCGGAATAGTGGCTGATGTGCTTATCACCGCCGACCAGCGAGGGGTAAGCTCCCACGGCCTCCAGAGGCTGAAAAGATACACCAGCGGCTTGCAGGCAGGGACGATGAAGCCGACAGCCGATATCAAAGTCCTCAAAGAAACCCCGAACACACTCCTCATATCGGGCGGGGACGGCATGGGGCAGGTGGTAGGCTATAAGGCTATGAAGCTGGTTATAGACAAAGCAGTCGAAAATAATGTCGCCTTCGCCGCCGTACGCGATTCCAACCACTTCGGAATCGCCGGCTATTACTCCATGATGGCGCTGGAGCACGACCTCATCGGGATTTCGCTGACCAACAGCGAGGTGCTGGTAGTGCCCACCCACGGCAAGGACGCGGTGCTGGGGACAAACCCCATCTCCATCGCTGTCCCCGCCGGCAAAGAGCGACCCTTCGTCCTGGACATGGCAACCTCCACCGTGCCCAGGGGCAAGCTTGAGGTCTACGAGCGCCAGGGGAAAAAGATACCCATTACCTGGGCTACGGACGAGGAGGGAAACCCCACCGAGGACCCGTCGAGGGAGCTGGCAAACATCGTCGGCAGGAAGGGCGGCGGACTGAT
>CAZCAS010000007.1:0-28508 GCA_964496725.1 uncultured Dehalococcoidales bacterium | reverse complement strand
CCCAGAAGGGTGCTCTCTATGGGTTGCTCGCGGCCTTTAAGCTCGGGGGGGGCAATGACCAGCTCTTCATCTTCAGAATAGAGGCGGGGGACACTGTCTAGGGTAGCGCTGGGATTGTCGCCGTAGTTCAGAACGACCGAGCCTATATTTACTAGATAGCATCTTGTCGACCGATGGCGGTCGACGTCGATATGAGAGCCGTCACTGGCCACGATGGTGAACTCCGATGGGGCAGGCGCTGATTTATAGTGCTGGTCAAGCCCGTCTACCAAACCAGCCACCATCCAGGTGGTCTTGCTGGCGGCAATCTTCTTTTGGAGTTCCTTGAAATTGGAAGCCTGACTATGAATGACATCCAGGGCAGTCTGAAGTCGCCTCTGCCTATCCTCGGTGCCAGCCTTCAGCCTGGCTATCATATTCCCTACCTGTGCCGCAACCCTGGTTAAATTTAATGACATACCCTTACTTTATCATACCTCCTCGGAAGTTGTTTCATTATAATTAATCGAAACCAATTAACTCAAGCGGTGTTCTGGTTGCTAAACAACCTTGGTTGGGTTAGAGATAGCGAGGTCAGATGTGTTAAAATGACCAAGGTTGTTTTTATGTCCCTATTTTTAGTCTCTGTGGCAGTAATTTCGTTGTCAGGGGTGATGGTGCCTGGCCCTGTTTTTGCTGTTACCCTGGCCAGAAGTTATAAGTCTCAGTTCGCCGGCATGCGGATAGCCCTGGGGCATGCCTTGGTAGAGATCCCGCTAATGCTGCTGATACGCTTCGGCTTTGGCTCGTTCCTTCAGGAGCCGCTGGTTCAAAAGATTCTGTATCTGGTGGGTGGGGCTGTCTTGGTGTGGTTGGGCATTGGGACATTCAGAGCCAGGGGTAAGGTGGTGGAGGAGGGTAGGGAGGTGACTCATAAGTCGGTCATTGCTGGGGCGATTACCAGCGCTCTCAACCCGTTTTTTGTTCTATGGTGGGCGACCATAGGTAGCATGCTTATTATGAAGTCGCTGAGCTTCGGCTTAACTGGATTTGTTTTGTTTGCTGTGATTCATCTGCTGTGCGATTTCGGTTGGCTGTCCTTTGTCTCTGCTCTTGGTCATCGGACTAAATCAATGTGGGGTGGGCGGTTTCGGCAGGGGTTATTCATTGCCTCCGGCGCAATGCTACTCGGGTTCGGGGGCTGGTTCCTCAGTTCAGGGTTTCAGGTAATAGTCTAATTCCTTTGTTATAATGAGGTAGAAAGGGAATTTGCTGTGAAAGTAGGCTACGTTTATGACCCTGTATATCTTAAACACGACACCGGGCAACATGTAGAGAGGGTGGCAAGGTTGGAGGCAACTATTTCCTACATGGAGGAGACCGGGCTTACCCAGCGTCTTACACTCATCCAGCCCCGGGCGGCTACTGTTGAAGAGATAGCGCTGGTGCACCAGAAACAGTATATAGACCATATTAGAGAGGTGGCGGAGAAGGGTGGGGGCTGGCTGGATGCCGATACGGTGATGTCTCGCCATTCCTACGAGGCAGCCTGCTATGCCGCTGGCGGTACGATTAGGGCGACTGAGGCAGTTATGGATGGGGAGGTGAGCAGTGCCTTCGCTTTGGTTCGACCACCGGGACATCATGCCACTGCTACCCAGGCTATGGGCTTCTGTCTATTTAATAATGTAGCAATTGCCGCTAAATATGCTCGGAATAAATATAAACTGGGGCACATTGCTATTATCGATTTTGATATACATCATGGCAATGGCACACAGGAAGCCTTCTATAACGACCCTCAGGTGCTTTACATATCAGTCCACCAGTCTCCGCTTTTCCCGGGGAGTGGTGGTGTGGTGGAGATTGGAGACAGATTAGGTAGGGGGACCACAGTGAATGTGCCATTGCCGCCTGGCTGTGGCGATGTTGAATATCTGGATGTCTTCAGACAGGTTATCGTTCCGGCGACTAAGCGGTTTAAACCCGACCTCATTTTAGTCCCGATTGGCTATGACTCCCACTGGGCTGACCAGTTAGGCGCGATGCGGGTAACCACTACCGGTTTTGCTGAGATGGTTAAGATCATTAAGGGGCTGGCTGAGGAACTATGTGACGGTCGAACGGCTTTTTGTCTGGAAGGGGGTTACCATCTCAAGGCGCTTGCTTATTCAGTGAAAGCGACCTTTGATGTCCTTCTGGGCGATGCTGATATTGAAGACCCGCTGGGTCCATCGACTGATGCCGAAGCTCCCGATATTGCCCCTCTGATTCAGTCAGTAAAAGAATTACACGGTCTGTCTTAGCCTTTTCTGTCTCGCAGAGTGCAGGAAGCAGTGCACTCTTCACAGTCCCCGCTACATGGTTCAACATGAGTGGTTACGGTGGTGTTAGGCAGCCTATCTTTGATACATTGCTCTACGTGGTCGCACACTTGGTGTGCTTCTTCCACACTGACACCTTTGGGCACGGTCAAATGTAGCTCGACATAACGTTGCGCTCCTGCTTTGCGGGTACGCAGGTCGTGGAAATCGATTAGCTGGTAGCCTTGCTCCATAATGCAAGACCTTATGGTATCCTCCTCTACTTTGGGTAATCTGGTATCAATTAACGGGCCGAATGACTTCTTCAGGACGCCATAAGCCGATTTTATGATGAGGGCGGATATAGCCAGAGCGATAACAGGGTCAAGGATGTTGAGTCCGGTGAAGCGTATGGCTATCAGCCCCCCCAGTACCGCAGCAGCGGAGTAGACATCGGCGGCAATGTTGTGAGCGTTCGCCTCCAGTGCTATGGAATCGGTGGCTTGAGCTGCCTTATGCAGATGGCGTGAAAGGAAGATACTGGCTACTATTGAGGCTGCCATCACCACTATGCCGGCTCCGGCGAGCTCTACTGTTGCCCCTACTATAATCCTGTGTATTGCCGCATAGATTATAAGGCCACCCGCAGTGAAAATAAGCGTTGCTTGCCCTACTGCTGCGATGTTCTCCACCTTGCCGTGGCCGAAGGGATGTTCCTTATCGGCTGGTTTGGCGGCTATTTTAATTGCATAGAAGGTGATGGTGACGGCGAGTATGTCCAGAAGGCTGTCTATTCCCTGGGCGAGGATGCTGATGCCCCCCGTTATCCATGCCACCACTAGCTTGGCCGTAACTAACCCGATGATAACTATGAGGGAAAGTTTAATCGCACCTCTTGTGCCATGGAACATCACTCACCGCCTGCTCTGGCGAAAGCTCTCTTGAAGAGACTACCCCATTCCCTCCTCTCCCAGACTATCAGCAGGTTGGGGGCAATACAGATAGAACTGAAGGTTCCGGCAACGATGCCGATTAACAGCACCACAGCAAAATTCTGAATTGATGCCCCAACAAAGAGTAACAGCGCCAATGCCACAAACAGAGTGGTTAGGCTGGTATTCAGGGAACGGCTGAGGGTCTCGACCAAGCTATTGTTAACTATGACCCCAAAGTCGGGGCTTATCCCCTTTTTCAAATTCTCTCGTATTCTATCAAAAACAACAACGGTGTTATTCACACTATAACCCACCACGGCCAGGATGCCGGTGATAAACATTAGATTGATTTCCCAGCCTAGTACCCTGCCGAGAATGGCGAAAATGCCCATTGCTACTAGGGAATCATGGCCCAGGGCTATTAAGGCACAGGTGCCATAGCGGAGGGGCTTGGGCATCTTACGAAAGGCCCAGGTGATATAAAGCAGTATGCCAACGGCGGCTATGCCTATGGCAATGCCAGCGTTGCGTACTGTTTCGGTGGCTACCATTGGTGATACTGAATAGAATTCTGATTCAGAGGTGGGCCCAAACTTAGCCGTTAGCGTGTTCGTTATCTCTGCCTTCTCTTCATCGGTTAGCTCGCCAGTGCGGATAAGGAAGTTGCCCTCCCCGGTTTGTTGAATGATGGCGTTGGGATAGCCTAATCCAGTCAGTTCCTGTTGCAGGTCAGCCTCCGCTATCCCCTGCTCGAATTGAACGGTCATCATAGAACCGCTACTGAACTCGATGCCGGGTTTAAGCCCAAAGTTTGCCAGCGCAATAATACTAACTAGGATTATTGTTCCCGAGATAATGAGGAGCCGAAACCTTTTGCCTACAATATCAGTCATTATCAGTCATTGTCCCTTCCCTGAATAAGTTATAAATAGTGAGGCTCTTTTTGCCCAGCAGCTGCCGGCAAATATACGGAGGAAGGTGCGAGTAACCACAATGGCGGTAAACATGCTCATGCCCACGCCGATGGCTAGGGTTAGGGCGAAGCCCATAACCGGCGCACTCTCCACAATCCTGCTTCCTAATATATATAGTATCCCGCAGATAATGAAGGTGGTTATATTGCTATCTCTGATGGCTGGCCATGCTCGGCCAAAGCCAGTCTCAACGGCTGCTCCTAATGTCCGACCCAGCTGCAATTCCTCCTTCATTCGCTCGAAGATAAGGACATTGGCGTCTACTGCCATGCCTATAGATAGGACAAAACCGCCGATCCCGGCTAGGGTTAGAGTCACCGGTACCCATTTGAATATAGCCAGGACAAACGCCACGTAGAAGACCAAAGCGATACTGGCTAGACCTCCGGGCAGGCGATAATAAACGCTCATAAATATCATAACCAGTGCTATGCCGATTAGCCCTGCCATAAGACTCATATTGATGAAGTTTGCCCCCAGGGTAGCTGACACCTTCTCTTGAAAAAGGGGCGGCTTCTCTAAGGGCATAGGCAGGGCACCGGATTCAAGCAGAATGGCTAAGTTTTTCACTTCTTCGGGGGTGAAGTTGCCGGTGATAGCCCCTGCGCCACCATATGCTGCCTGTTTAAGCCAGGGGTGTGAGATAAGAGCATCGTCTAGGAAGATGCCCAGTTCCTGCTTGGGGGAGAGGTAAGTCGGTCCTCCATAGAGACGCTTGGCAATCTGGTCGAAGATTTTACCCCCTTCCTTATTCCATTGGATGTTGACCCCGCTGCTGGTCCCTGTAACTCCGGCATTGGCATAGGGTGTGGCTGATTCTAGAAAATTGCCGGTGAGCTGAGTTCCATCATCACCTCGAGTTGGAATCCAGGATAGCAGTGCTGGTGACCCTGGGGTCGCCTCCCCTGTTATCTGTTCCTCAGTCTGTTTCAATTCCTCTATGTCAACGGGATTGCCTTCACTATCTATATACTGTAGCTTGCCCTCTGCATCCTTGGCTAGAATGGCCACAGGGTCGCCCGCGTTGTCGACAAATATGCGGGAGCCATTCTCATCCTCATCGAAAAACTCAGTGCGCTCATTGTCAAGATAATCCTTGAGATAAACGAGTGCGCCATCTTTATCCAGCTCTACCTCTCTGAACTCAAGAAAGCCGGTTTGTTCTACCAGCCTCTTGGCCTCTTCAATATCAGTAAAGCCAGGGAGCTGTACCAGGATGCGTCCGCCCTCTTGCTTCTGGATGATAGGCTCGGCGACGCCGTATTTATCAATGCGGTGCCTGATAGTCTCCAGTGCCCTATCTATATCTTTTGTTTTTTCCTCTTGAGTTGCTCCCTCGGGGAATTGAGCTTGATATACTAAGTGGGTACCACCAACAAGGTCAAGCCCCAGCCGTATCGCCTTCTTGCCCAAAATGCCCTTATTGAGGGGAAAGACCACGAGCAAGGCAATGGTAAAAATAATGCTTATTATGATAAGGGTTATTCTATTTCCTTTACTCATCTTTTGTTTAACCGATAGTATTTATTGGCTTCGTCTTCCCTTTTTAGGAATGGGTGTCCGGGTGTGAAGTCAATAAGCTTTCTATGTAGGATATCGCCTCCTCTCTGGTAGTTAGTTCTGCCGAGGCCTGTGCCTCACGTACTGCCTCCAGCAGTTCCCCAATTTTGGGTCCTGGGCTTAGACCAAAGATATTAATTATATCACATCCATCAATCAACTTGGGCGCAGCAACCAAGCTATCCTGCTCGAAGTGCTGCGTCAACACATAACTTGTTCTTTTAGCATGCTCCCGCCATTGAGCCAGATTTAAGTCTGGGCCTCTGGTGGCTAAATGATCCGCCAGACTTAAGAATAGTATATCAATGCCCGCTTTTCCAGTGTCACGGAAGTAGCGGTAAATAGCCCGACGGGACGGAAGCTCATCATGGCTCATTTGCCCTGGTCTAAGGTGATATCTTACCATAATTTCCACTAACTTTGTCTCTTTAGTAGTGAACCTCAATCTTTTCAGGATATCTGCTGCTGTAGCTGCTCCGTCTTTGCCGTGCCCCAAAAAGCGCGTTCGGCCGTTAGCATCTATGGCTTTAGTTTGGGGTTTGGCGATATCATGCAGGAGTGCTGCTAGCTTGAGTAAAGACCTCCTGGTACTCCCGCTACTGACCTCCATCTCAAAGTGCTGGCTTAGCCTCTCTGACCAGGGAACAACAGCCAGGATTTCCTCATTGCCATATTCCCAGGTTCCCTGCCTAAGTACGAAGTCGACGGCGGCAATTGTCTTAAGGGAATGGTCGAAAACATCCCAGGCATGTTCTTTGGGCTGTTCGACTCCCTTCATCTGGGTTAACTCCGGGATGATGGCGGTTAATAAGCCCAGCTGGTCAAGGTAAAACCAGAGCTGTCCGGTTTGAGGGATGGACAGGAGTCGGAGTAGTTCTTCCCTTACTCGTTCACCAGCGACATCGGCGATGAGGTGAGAGTAGCGCTGAATTAGAGTTTCAGTCTTATCATCAATAGTGAATCCAAGCTCGGCGGCTAAGCGCACCGCTCGAAGCAGACGTGCTGCGTCTGAACTGAAAGCCGTATCAGTTACAGCTCGAATGACCTGCTGGTGCAGGTCATTCCAACCATTAAACGGGTCTATAAGTATGGGGGGCTTGGGAGGAGCTTCCTCGCCCGAGGGGGAAAGGGTAGGGAGGTGGGGTTTGTTCACCATCTTGCCAAGCTCAACTGCCATGGCATCAATAGTGAAATCACGTCGTGCTAGGTCCTGTTCGATGCTGCCCTGCATTGTGGACAAATCGAGTTCCCATTGCCCCTTGGTTGACGGAGCTCCGCTGTTAGCTAAAACCACTCTGCTTATCTTATTTTCCTCATCCAGCAGGACAGGTTTGCCGTTTAGGGCGGCGGCTACCTTGGGGGCGGTGTTCACCGCGTCTGCCTCTATAGCGATGTCGATGTCAGCCGTGTCTCTCCCCAGGAGCACATCGCGGACAAACCCACCAACGACATACGATTGAATGTCTTGTTTAGTTAAGAATTTATTTGCCTTGGTTAATAACAGTGAGGCTCTCATATCACCTAGAGTTAAACTATACTACCAAGGGCATCCATATATCAAGCAAGAAATCGAAAAGTTTATCAGGCAAAAAGGGCCGGGATGTCATTTCCATTAAACATACTTGACAACTGGCATATTTTTGGCTATAATATGGACAGTTGGCACAATGGGTAGTATGGTAGTAAAGACAACGATTTTTGAGCTGTGTACTGAGCGCTACCGGAACCTGTCTGAGCTGGCCAAGTCTATGGGGATATCGGTGAGCCAAATTTATCGGGTGCGTGAAGGCAAGCGCAACATCAACCAAAAATTCATTGTTGGGGCGATGAAAGCCTTCCCTGAGCATAGCCTGGAGGAGCTCTTTTATCTTGTCCCCGGTTTAGGGGAGGGGCGATCGGCGAATGGAGCGCAGAAATAGGAAAAGCTCAAACTAGACCTACGGGGTCAATGTCTACTATCCACCCTTGGGGGAAGGGTGTCTGTGATAGTAAGGCAGAGGGCTCTGAGCCGCGGAGTATGAGCTGCCAGCGGAACCTTCCTCGTAGTCGGTGAATAAACGCTGGCGCTGGTCCAATTACAGTAAGGTCATCTATTCCTTTCGAATCTATTTCCTCCCTGAGCAGGCGCTTCATTCTTTCTGCTTCTTGTTGGCAACGAGCATCGTTGGTGTGAGCATAGACCAGGCGGGCTAGCTGGCTGAAGGGGGGATTGTGAAGCTGGCGGCGGTAATCTATTTCCTTCTCATAAAAGGAGTCATAATCATGTTTGGCTGCTGTTTGAATGGCGTAGTGCTCTGGGGAATAGGTTTGAATAATTACCTCTCCCTTGGGACCGCCCCGTCCTGCCCTTCCCAGCACCTGGGATAGTAGTTGAAAGGTTCTCTCGCCAGCCCGGAAGTCAGGGAAATTTAAACTGGTATCAGCGCTGACTACCCCCACCAGGGTGACCAGGGGCAAGTCCAGTCCCTTGGCGACCATCTGTGTGCCGATGAGGATATCGGCATTGTGGGTACGAAACTTGTTTAAAATCTCCTGATGAGAATATCTCCCTTTGGTAACATCGCTGTCCCACCGTAGTAGCTTGGCTCTGGGGAAGGCGTGGGCGGTTTCCCTTTCCAGTTTCTCGGTGCCAATGCCCAGAAACTTTATCCGCTGGCTCGAGCATTGGGGGCAGGTTTGGGGTACTGGCATTTTGTAATTGCACTGGTGGCAGAGTAGAGCATCCTCGGCGAAGTGGGAGGTAAGGGGGACATCACAGCGCCTGCAGCGGAGGACAAAGCCACAGTTGCGGCATTGAATGAAGGTGGCTCCTCCCCTCCGATTAAGAAATAGAATCACCTGTTCCTTATTGTCCACCGCTTTATCTGTAGCTTGTGACAGGGAGCGACTGAAAATGCTTGTGTTCCCTGCCTTAAGCTCGTCTCTTAAGTCTATTACCTCGACTTGGGGTAGGGGAGAGCCTTCCTTGGGGACAACCCGTTCCGGAAGCTGAAGCAGACGGTAATCTCCTTTTTGGGCATGGTAGAAGGTCTCTACATCAGGGGTGGCGCTGCCGAGTATAACCAGTGCCCCGGTCATCTCAGCCAGCTTTATAGCAGCATCGCGGGCGTGGTAGCGGGGTGATTTGTCCTGCTGCTTATAGGTCCATTCATGCTCCTCATCAATAACAATAAGACCCAGCTCGGGTTGGGGGGCAAAGATAGCGCTTCTGGGGCCAATGACCACATCAGCTTCTCCGTTTCTTATTCGCTGCCACTCATCGAATTGCTCACCCAGGGATAGTTTGCTGTGAAGGACGGCCACTTTATGGGGAAAGCGCGAGGCAAATCGCTCTATGGTCTGGGGAGTGAGGGCAATCTCTGGGACCAGGACGATGCCTCGCTTGCCCTGCTTTACCGTCTCAGCCAGAGCCTGTAGGTAGAGCTCTGTCTTACCGCTTCCAGTAACGCCGTGGAGCAAAAAGACGGTTGGCTGAGCTTGTCTTTTGGCCTCTTGAGGCAGGCTTGATTTAATGGCTTCTAGAGCCGACTTTTGTGTGGTGGTGAGTTTTAGTGGTGCTGATGGAGTGATGCCCTCGTAGGAAATCGGCTCGCGTTTTACCTCAATCTGTTGAAACTCAACTAGGCCTTTACTGACCAGGGCGTCAGCCACCGTTTTATCACAGTTTGCTCTCTTTCTGGCTTCTGCCCAGGATACTGGTTCAGCCTGCCCGGTGAGGAAGTCAAGGAGGGCAGCCTGTTTGAGAGCTCTTTTTTGGCGTAGCTTGGTTGCCTCCTGTCGGGCTTCACCGGCATTCACCGCCAGACGCAGGTAGGGCACCCTCCTCGGTTTTACCTTGACCTTCTCCAACTCGTAGCTCTTGGCTAGCAATCCTTGGCTCATCAATTGGGTGGTGATAAGCCTGGCTTCTCTGGCTCCCAGTGCCTTCTCCATCTCTCTGAGCTTGATTTTGCCTTGTTGCCAGACCGACTCCACAACATGCCTCTGTTCCCGGGTGAGAGAGGATGTGTCCTGCTCATGAGGAGATACGGGACTATAAATAAAGGTAACAACCTTTCGCTCAAATCCTGGTGGCAGCATTAAGGCTACTGCGTTGAAAAGGGGCGATAGATAGTGCTCGCTTATCCAGCGCGCCAGCAATATCTGGGGTGGTGATAGCACAGGGCGAGGTTCAATAACTCCGACTATTTCTCTGGTTTCTTCTACGGAGGAGTGGTCGGTTAATTCTAAGACAACGCCTTGGAGTGTCTTGTCTCCGAAGGGAACCCGTACGGCCTGCCCTGCCTCAATACTCAGGTCAGAGGGTATAGCGTAGCTAAATGTGTTACGTTGTGCTATTGGTGAGTTAACGCTAACTTCAGCATACCTCATCCCATGCTCCAGCGAGGTAGCTCTGATTTAATCCGCTTGGCTATTCTCTTCCTGGCTATTCGCTTCTTCGGTATTCTCTTGTTGAGTAGTCTCTTGTTCTACTCTCTTTTCCTTGATGCGAGCTGCCTTGGCACTGAGGCCGCGGAGATAATAGAGCTTGGCTCGGCGTACCTTTCCGTGTCGCACCACTTCCACATTTTCGATGAGTGGTGACTGGAACAGGAAGGTGCGCTCGACACCGACGCCATAGGCGACGCGTCTCACGGTAAAGCTGCCACCGTCTGCGCTATTTCGAATCCTGATGACCACACCCTTAAATGTCTGGGTGCGCTCCTTTTCTCCCTCAGCAACCTTGACCTTGACCTTGACCGTGTCGCCGGAAGCCAAAGCTGGGATGTTATGTTTTGGTTTTGCTTCAATTAATGATGCCATGTTCATTGAATAGAATTCCTCCCGATATCCTATAAACTATACTGCGAAAGGAATAATTTATCAAGGCGATTCCTCTTTGAGCTTTTCTATCCACCGTCTTTCCTCCAGGGTCAGCTCGGCTTTATCCAGTAATTCGGGGCGGCGCTTCAGGGTGCGTATAATGGATTGCTGGCGGCGCCACTTATCAATTTGGGCGTGGTTTCCTGAAAGTAAAACGTCAGGCACTGCCCAGTCCCTGTATACATCAGGGCGAGTGTATTGGGGGTATTCCAGCAGTCCGGCAACATGAGAGTCGTCCAGGGCAGAAACCTCAGAGCCAAGAACTCCCGGCAGCAGTCTGGTCACAGCCTCTATCACCACCATAGCCGCCAGCTCGCCGCCACCGAGGACATAATCGCCGATGCTGACTTCATCGGTAACCAAGTGTTCACGCACCCGCTCATCAATTCCCTCATAGCGTCCGCAGATAAGGATTAGGCGACTATACTGTGAGAGCTCTTGAGCAATTCGTTGGTGGAAAAGGCGACCTTGTGGGGTGAGCAGGATAATGGGCAGCGCTTTGGCTTCTTCCGGGGATGTGTCTGATTTTATGGACTCCACCGCTTCAAAGATAGGTTCGGGTTTGAGCACCATGCCGGCCCCACCGCCGTAGGCATAGTCATCAACGGTGTGGTGTTTATCGTGGGTATAGTCTCTGATGTTGTAGATATTAAGCTGAATCAGGTTCTGGTCGATAGCCCGCTTGAGAATCCCTGTGTTAAGTGTGTCTTGGAACATCTGAGGGAACAGGGTTAAGATGTCAATTCGCATTTTGTCAATACCCTCGCTACTCGGTGGTGTGTTCGGTTACCTCTCCCCTGATAATTTCTATGGCATGGGGAAGGGTGGGCAATACTACTTCAAGACACTCGCGGACTGCCTTAGGGTTACCTGGCAGGTTGATGATAAGGCACTTTCCTCTAATCCCGGCCACAGCTCGACTCAATATAGCATGCGGCGTTATCCTGAAAGTCTCGGCTCTCATTGCTTCGGTGAAACCTGGCGCGATCTTGTCTAAGATGGAAAGGGTTGCCTCGGGGGTGGTGTCGCGTGGCCCTAACCCGGTGCCGCCGGTGGTCAGGACAAGGTCGACACTGCCTCCATCGGCCCACTCAGTCAGTTTTTCAGCAATTACATCCGCTTCATCGGGGATAACCTCGTACTTGACTACGCGGCTATCCGGTGAAGACAGACTATCTTTGATAGCATTACCGCTTTCATCGCGGCGCTGTCCGCGCCAGCCCTTATCACTGATAGTAAGTATGCCAATGTTAAGCATAAAGCCGCCTTTCTTGAGGCATTTATTCTACCACACATAGGGGAAGATAACCAAAATCATAAAATTTTCTGGAAATTTT
The DNA here is from genome assembly GCA_964496725.1 of uncultured Dehalococcoidales bacterium. Lineage (GTDB taxonomy): Bacteria > Chloroflexota > Dehalococcoidia > Dehalococcoidales > E44-bin46 > JAZGHN01. The sequence goes on along the minus strand of CAZCAS010000007.1, from coordinate 16,557 downwards.
ATGCTAGGGGGGGTTGACAAATGGGGCTGGTTGTGGTTTAAAATGGATAATGGTGGTAAATAGTGGTAAATTAGGGTTCTGGCTCTTTTCGCCTGACAGGAGGAAGAGCTAAATATGTTTTTCGGTGAGTTCGAATACCGGATTGATGAGAAGGGGCGGGTTCCTGTACCTCCAAAGTTCAGAGGTCTACTAAAGGGGGGAGTGGTACTGACGCCGGGGGTAGAGAAGTGTGTCAATATCCTTCCGCTTCCTGAGTGGAAGAAGATGGCTGCTGCTTTCACCACTGGCGCCGTCACCCCCAGCAAATTAAGACGACTAAATAGGGCTATTTTTGCCACTGCTTTTAACGTTGAGGTTGATGGGCAGGGCAGGATAGCCTTACCTATGTCGTTGCGGGATTATGCCGAGATTAAAGACTCGGCGGTTATCGCTGGAGTTAACACTTACCTTGAGTTGTGGGACAAGGAACAGTGGGAGGCGGAGAAGGCTATTAGCCAGGAGCAGGCCGGGCAAATTATAGAGAGCATAGAGAGGCATCGGGAGATTTAAAAATGGCAACTCATGTCCCGGTTTTGGTGAAAGAGGCTGTTGAGGCGCTGGGTGTTCAGCCCGGCGGTCGTTATATTGATTGCACCCTGGGGGGTGGGGGTCATGCTGCCGCCATTTTGGAAAAGAGCTCACCTGGTGGGCAATTACTGGGCATAGATGCGGACCCGGCAGCAATAAAAACAGCCAAGACAAGGCTCCAGGATTATAGTGGTTCCGTCCTTATAATTAATGATAACTTCGCCAATCTACGATCTATTTGTGTCAGATATGCCTTCTACCCTGTGCACGGTATCTTGTTCGACTTAGGGCTTTCCTCTCTTCAGCTCAACGGCAGTAAGCGTGGTTTCAGTTTCCAGAGCGATGCGCCCTTGGATATGCGCTTTGATCCTCGTCAGGAAATCACCGCTGCTGATATTGTTAACACTTCATCTGAGACTGAACTAGCCCGCATTATCAAAACATATGGCGAGGACGCCCATGGCTGTCAGATTGCCCACTGCATAGTGGAGGCGCGACCTATAAGCTCTACTTTCCAACTGGTTAAGGCGGTAGAGCAAGCTCTCAGGGGTTGGAGGGGTAGAATCCACCCTGCTACCAAAACCTTTCAAGCATTGCGAATAGTGGTTAACCATGAATTGGAGCGCCTGGAGGCTGCTCTAAAGCAGGCGATTGACCTACTTGGGTTTGAGGGTAGGTTAGTGGTCATCAGCTATAACTCCCTTGAAGACCGTGTTGTTAAGCAGCTTATGCAACAGGAGTCGAGGGACTGTGTTTGTCCTCCGGGTGTACCGACTTGCATTTGTGGGCACACCGCTTGCCTCCGGTTAATTACCAAGAGGGTTGTTACCCCGTCTCTTAGGGAGGTTCAACTTAACCCACGTAGTCGTAGCGCTAAATTAAGAGCTGCTGAGCGCATTATTACTTGGGATAAGCTCCGTAACATGGCTGGGAATACTGGTTCTTCAGCTAGGGTCAAGGTGACAGCCGGAGGTAGCACCAGATAACTTTTCCACAACCTAGATTACATAAAATTTTAGAGACAATGGATAAGGAGGTTTCGCAGATGTGAAAATAGTGCAGCAGGAAATCAAAATGTTAACGAAAGGAGGATGTGGATGAAAAAGCCATCTATTTTATCTGCTATCGATGTTGGCACCACTAAAGTATGTACCATTATAGCCGAGATCTATAATGGGAATGCTATCCAGGTTGCCGGTGTGGGCATTAGTCCGTCCAAGGGCTTGCACAAAGGATTGGTAGTCAGCATGAATGAGGCTAGGGAATCAATACGGGACTCAGTGAGAAAGGCAGAACAAAGCAGCGGTTACAAGGTGGAATCTGCTTATGTGGGTGTGACTGGCAGGCATGTCAATTCGATGAATAACCGGGGGGTAGTTGCTATTACCCGTAATGACCGACTGGTGCGTCCGGACGACTTGAAGAGGGTACTTAGTTGTGCCCAGGATATCAAGGTCCCTAGCGATAGAAAGTTGCTCCATGTCATTTCTCGGGGTTATGCCGTTGATGGCCAGGTGGGAATCCAGAACCCGGTAGGAATGCATGGCTTCAGGCTAGATGTGGAAACGCATATCATTACTGCTGGGGTTGCTTCCATCCAGAACCTAATAAGGTGTATTCGCAGTATTGGCGTAGATGTTGATGACCTCGTCCTCGAACCCTTAGCCAGCAGCGAGGCTGTATTGAGCGAGGATGAAAGGCAAGTAGGCGTAGTACTAGCGGATATCGGTGGTGGAACCACGGATGTTGCCATATTTAAGGATGGAAGTATCTGGCATACCTCTATTCTGCCTGTGGCTGGCTATCAGGTCACCAGGGATGTAGCTATTGGTTTAGGGCTGCCCTTTGATGTCGCCGAGGAGATGAAGAAAAAGTATGGCAGTGTTATGCCGGTTTATGAGGGTCAGGCGGAGAACACTCACCCACTGTCCCAAAATGGACATGGCATTTCCTATAAAGACCTGTGCGACATCATCAAGGCTCGAATTGAAGAGATAGTACGGCTTATTCTGCTTGAGTTGCCACGCAGTGAACATGAATCACTGGTTCCTGCTGGAGTGGTGCTTACCGGTGGTAGCTCCAACCTTTCCGGCATAGATATTATGGGTCGTGAGATAACACGACTTCCGGTAAGGGTAGGCGTTCCTACTGAGATGTATGGCATCACCGATGTCCTTCGTGACCCGGCGTATGCTACCAGTGTTGGACTTCTGCTCTGGGGTGCAAAGCGTGAAAGCAAGCAGAATTGGAAATCTCGTGGCATTGTACGACGGTTGGTTTCCCGAATTAGAAACTTGTTTCGTTAAAAGTTACCAGTAATGGTAAAGAAAGGAGGAAGCGATGGCAAAAGCAAGTTTTGTCCCTAACCCGGCCAAGATTAAGGTTATCGGCCTGGGTGGTGGTGGCTGTAATGCTGTAACCCGCATGGCTCAAGAGGGAATTCAGGGGGTAGAGCTTATCGCCATGAATACTGATGCTCAAGCCCTAGCCATCACTGAAGCTCCAACCCGTGTTCAGCTTGGAGAGAAACTTACCAAAGGGTTGGGTGTAGGCGGTGACCATAATCAGGGCCAGAAAGCAGCTGAGGAAAGCCGCGATAAAGTGGAGGGCCTCGTCGCTGGATCCGATATGGTGTTTATCACCTGCGGTATGGGTGGTGGCACCGGCACCGGTGCTGCTCCTGTTATTGCTGAGTTGTCCAAGCAAAGTGGAGCCCTTACTATCGCTGTAGTCACCAAACCATTTACCTTTGAGGGTGTTCACCGTGGTGAAGTGGCGCAGGAGGGCATTGCTCGCCTGCTAGGCAAGGTTGATACTCTTATTATTATCCCTAATGACCGCTTGCTTGATATTTGTGACCAGAAAGCGGCAGTGGATAGTGCCTTTAAGCTAGCCGATGATGTGCTCAGGCACGGAGTTCAAGCTATCTCTGAAGTTATCACTGTTCCTGGGATGATTAACCTTGACTTTGCTGATGTTAAGGCGGTGATGAAGGATGCTGGTCCAGCTTGGATGTCCATCGGTATCGGCTCAGGTAAGAATCGGGCCGTAGACGCAGCTAAGGAAGCCTTGGCTAGTCCGCTGCTAGACGTTTCCATCGAGGGGTCAAACGGAGTGCTATTCAATGTTGTTGGTGGTAGCAGCCTTACCCTGTTTGAGGTTAATGAAGCGGCAGAGGTAGTCAGGCAAGCGGTAGACCCTAATGCTAATATCATCTTCGGGGTTGCGCATGACCTTAGCATGGAGGAGGAAGTAAGGATCACCCTTGTTGCCACTGGATTCACTTCTAAGACAGGAGTGCCGGGAGATGAAAGGGAAGATGAACTTACAGAACTCCTTAGAGGCTTGAAGAGCGAAGAGGAACTGGACGTTCCCTCTTTCCTGCGTCGTCCACTGTTTAATCAGCGGCGTCATGCGGTAATTCCGTCTGCCAATTCTATTGAGGCACATGCACCCGCGCCGAAGTCTCTGACCCACTGAGGTTTTTGAGGGGGCTTAGTGACCGGACAATTAAATAGAGGGCCTTGACCAAAGGCTCTTGGTATGTCATTGCCAGGAGCCTTTGTGGCTTTTCGCACCCTCTCTCAAACTTCTCCACTGCATCTTCAGCATTTTTTAGTCGCTTAATGTGAGTGATAAAGCGGCTTACCTTTACCGCAAGCGTGAAGTTGGCTGGTGATGAGTTATGCCAGCCCGAGGTGTCAATATGATAGCGTAATGCCATTATATCCCATATGGAACCTGATAAGGTCTTTTCTTATGTAGACCTTATTTCTTCACGCATGAATCTAACATATGAGATGGCAAAGAGGGCAGCGGTTAATCCTCCAATAATTGCCATGTGGGGCCATATAGTTAGCGCAGTCTGACCCAGCGAAAGAGGCCCGGGTATAAATCTGGAACTGGAAGGAGTGGTGGAAAGCTGAAGATATTCGGATATTGTCCTTGCTCCAGGCACAAGGATAACATTTATTGCTTCCTGAAAGAGGAAAAGGGGTGAAACACGCATAGCTCGGATGGCAGCTTCAGTAGTTTGGGCTTGGCTGGCAATAAAGCCGGTGATGGTGGAAAAGAGGAAAAATACCCAGATTGCTATTGAGCTTAGAGCTGAAGTAGCCACCCGCTCGAAGTAGACGGAGAACAGCGTGGCTAAGCCCAGCCAGAAGGCTCCATAAAGGATGCTTGCCCCCCAGAATAATAGCAGCCTGGCTACCTCTTCTGAGGTTGGTGGGACTCCAAGCTCAGCCAGCCCTATTCCAGAGACGACCAGGAGTGTGGTCGTTAGCATGATGGCCATGGTGACTATGCCAGAAAGGAACTTACCATTGATGAGAGCGTCTCGATAAATAGGTTGAGAGAGGAGTCGGCTCAGCGTACCTCTGCTTCTCTCGCCGTTTATAGCATCAAGGCCGAGGACTATGCCTACTATGGGCGTAACGATCATAGCAAAAAACCAGAGGAAAGATGGCGAAGATGCACCAGAGGAGGTAAAAAGCTTAAGAAAGATGAATTGACTGGAGGCATTTGTCTCCGCTTTCATAGCCTCCAAAGCCCCGGAGGGAGCAATGACGGCCAGTACGCCAACCAGCAATACCATGACAAACAGAATTATTCCCCTCCAGCTGGTGAAATTATCAGCCAATTCTTTGTGGAATACCGTCATAAGTCCTTGCATATTAGCCCTCTTTAAAGTGTTTCATGTAGATGTCTTCTAAATCGAAACTCTGAATCTTCATCTCTACAAGTAGACCATTGGCTTCGACAATTGCTTTAGCTATCTTGGCTCTCAGGTCCTCTGAGCAGCTGATAAACAGTGCATCCCCAGTCCTTTCCACATTGAGTACACCTTTAATTCGCTTGACACAATCGACGAGGGCCGAGGTGATTTCAGCTAGCTTAACCTCAATCCTAAATCGGCCACTGCCCAGAGCATCCTTGCTCATTTGGTCTAATAATCCTTCAGCTACCAGCTTCCCCTGCGACAATATCCCCACGCGGTTACATATCCGCTGGACTTGATATAGTTGATGTGAGGACATGACAATGGTCATCTGTTTCTCTTTGGCTACCTCGGCTATCAGGTCAAGCATGCGGACGATGCCCTCGGGGTCTATGCCGGATGTGGGTTCGTCCAGGATGGCTATCTTCGGCATTTTAACCAGCACATCAGCGATTGCCAGGCGTTGCTTCATCCCTCTGGAGAACTCTCCCACTATCTGTTCAGCCGTCTTTGATAGGCCAACTATTTCCAGAGCTTCACTTACCGTTTTCTTAACAAGGTTTTCTGGGAGCCCGTTTAGCCTAGCGGTGTAGGCTAGGTTATAGCTTGCGGTTAAATCCTCGTAGAACCCTACCTTCTCTGGAATGTAGCCGGTTATACGCTTGACCTTGAGTGGTTCTCTGGTAGAGTTATACCCGCATACACGTGCTATACCGGAGGTTGGCTCAGTGAGACCAAGCAACATCAGTATGGTTGTGGTTTTCCCGGCTCCATTGGGGCCAAGGAAGCCAAAGATGTCTCCATCTTCTATACGCAGGTTTAACTTATCAACAACCGTAGTGTTATCGTAGGTTTTGGTCAGGTCTGTTGTTTCCACTACTAGCTGTTTAGCCAAATTATTACCTCCTCCCTAATCGCCTGAATAGGATTATTAAGCCGGCGACAACACCCGCTGCGATGCCAATGCCAGCCCATCCCCAAAGCGTGGATGTTAGTACGGTTACTCTCAGTTGGATGCTATCAGAGCCGCGTTCGCTATCGGCCTTCAGGGTGACGAGGTAATCACCAGCTATTGTTTTCTTCGGTGGCTTTATTACCACGTCTGCCTCTTGCCTGAGGCCGGTCTCCAGAGTGCCTATTTTGTCTGGGTCGAAGGTTACATCCCAGCCTTCAGGACTATCTGCTGAGAGGGCTATATCCTCAATAGGTCCTGTACCTGTGTTTAGCAGCAGGATTGCGGTATGATTGTCCTCTCCAGCCTTCACTTGGGCATTAAGTCGCCCCGTCTCGGTATACATACTAAACCCATAGCTATAGGTCACTACCGCCGTAAGATCTAGACTGGTTTCAATCTTAGGTTCAGCCGAGGTCATTTCAAGGGTTATCGTATATTCTCCTGGCTCCGGCGTTTCACCTGGTGATGGGGTAGCTTTGACGTTGATTGTTTCACTGTGGAGCTGTTCTCCCCTGAAATCAATGGATGATACCTGTTTCTGTGGGTAATCGCCCCAAACTGATCCCTCCCATCCAGGAGGGGTTGTAACGTTAAAGTCATACTTCACAGCATATTCATCGGCATTAGGTGTGATCATGACCTCGAAGTCAAAGGTGTCGCCAGCTACACCCTCTAGGGTAGGAAATTTGGCAAAAAACTTTACAGGTTCACTAACGGCTTCAGGTTCCTCTTGGTTCTCCGGTGAGGAAATAGAGCCGCTGCCGCTTTCCTCAGCTGCGAGTGCAACTGAGCTACCCATTAGACCAATGAGAACTGTGAAGAGTAAGACAAAACAGGCAAGGTAGCGAGCTATTCTGGACCTATTCATAAATTTTTCCTCCTCCTTGTTCTTAACATGCTTCCACTTTCCTTGAAGTTCGGTAGTATAGTATATTGCCAACTATGGTTTGAATCAATTTGGCTATCTCGACTACTAGCTGTTTGGTCGGTTCATTATCTCATGCTCAATCTTCTAAATAGAAATACCAAGCCAGCGATGACACTCACGGCTATGCCGATGCCACCGCCGCTCCAAATCCTGGGTGTTTGCACAGTTATCCTCATGTTCATACTGTCAGAACTGCGCTTACTGTCAGCCTTCAGGGTAACGTTATAGTCATGAGCTATCGTTCTCTGTGGTGGCTTTATTGATACATTCACTTCCCGCGTAAGGTTTGGTTCTAAAGAGTCTATCTTGTCGGGTTCGAAGGTTATGCCCCAGCCATCAGGCTTGTCTGATGAGAGGGCGATGTCTTCAATGGGCGCTGTGCCTGTATTTTCCAGCAGAATGGTTATATTTTGCTCTGCCTCTCCTTTTATCTCGGTATTGAGTCTCCCTGTAGCTGTGGTCAGGTCGAGCTCATACCTGTCGGTTACCACTGCCGTCAGGTCGATGCTGGCTTGAAATTCATCCGACATCATTTCAAAGGTGAACACATACTCGCCTGGCTCTGGTGTTTTCCCTGGTACTGGAGCAGCTTTAACCGTGATCGTCTCAGTGGGGGCGAGCACACCCTCTAGGTCAATACCTTTTATCCGTCTGTCCGGGTGGGAGAGCCAGAGCGTTGCCACCCATTCGGGAGGAGCTACAACGTTAAAGTCATACTTGCCAGCATACTCCTTGACGGTGGGCGCGAGATAAAGTTCAAAATTGAAAGTCTCGCCAGCCACGCCCTCTATAATAGGATATTTGCAGACAAGCTGGACAGGTTGGTCTGCCTCTTCCGTCTGGGGCTCCTCTGTATTTGGTGTTGGGGCAGAGCTAGTGCCGCCTTCATCTGCTGCGAGTGCGATTGGACTTCCCAATAAACCAATGAGGACGGCGAGGATTAAGATAAAACAAGCGAGGCAACGAACTATTCTGGCTCTATTCATTAGTGATAGTATTCCCCTTCGTTTTTGATGCGCTCGCTAATTTGGCGATTTTGCAACTTTAGGGATATAGTATATCCCTAACTCGGGACTAAATCAAGTACGTTTCCCCATATTTTAGCGTTTACACAACCTGTATGGGTTGTCAGGTCTATCCCTCATGATGAGACAGAATTGTTAAGATGTTGTTAAGAGATAAGTCTGAAATCGGGCGGTTCTGGATTGAGTACCTGGGTGAAATAGGCTATAATGCTGACAACTGGGATGCGCTATATTGGTGTTGATATAATAGAGGTAGCCCGTATTGAAAAGGCTATAGCCTGCTGGGGGGAGCGGTTCCTTCAGCGGGTTTATACTGATTCTGAGCTTAGGCTGTGTGGTAATAGCTCCTCGTCTCTGGCTGCTCGTTTTGCCGGCAAGGAGGCAGTGATAAAGGCGTTAGGTGGCTTAAGCCCCAATTTCAGCTGGAGAGAGATTGAGATATTGTCTAATCCCAGGGGTAAGCCTTTAGTTTACCTGCATGGCAGCACCAGGAGTCAGGCTGGGGACCTGGGCTTAAATACGTTCGCTATCAGTCTCTCTGATTGTGACGAGTATGCCATAGCTTTTGTCGTTGGGGATGCACAATAAGAATCCCGGTTTTCAAAAGGGTTGAACCGGTGCCGAAAGGAGGCAACACAGGTGGTTAGAAAAGCAGCTATAGGTTTTTTGAGTTTTCTCCTCTTTTGTTCCTTGTCTGTTTTTGGTGTCACGTTTGCCATGAATCGCACCATTCTCAATCCAGACTTTGTCATCGCTCAAATAGATAGGGTGGAGGTATCCTCACTGATTGAGGAGGTAGCGGGTGGACAGTTTCCATTGGGGCAAATCCCTGCTGACCTTGAGCCCTGGATAAGAGAGCAGTGGCATACCGTTATCTATGGCACCTATGATTATCTCCTGGGGAAGAGCGAGAGGTTGAGCGTGGTAATTGATCTGGAACCGGTGAGGGAGAGTCTGGGAGAGAGCATGGGGGCTGCCGGGCTAATACCAGCGACTGTTGAGATCAACGCAACCATGATACGTGCGATGAGCCCGGAGGCGATGGATATGCTTGAGCAAGCGAAGCGATACGTCGGCTATGAGCAGTTGGCTTACCGGATTTCAATAGGTGCCATGGTCGGCATAATCGTGGGGCTCATTTTCCTGCATCGGCGGCGGGTGAAAGGTGCTACCCGTTCCATAGGGTCAGCCTGCCTGAGCTGTGGGATTCCTGCCTTTATTGGCACTTTAGTTATCGGGGGGTCTATCGGGGCACTTATGGCCCGGTTTGGTCTGCCGGTGCAGCTCCAATCCTGGTTATCACAGAGTCTTGGTGTCCTCATGGCCCCGATGAAGATGTATAGCATTGGTCTTATGGTGGCGGGGATAACTCTGTTAGTAGTCTCCACTGTCTATAAGGAACGTCCACCTCTGGCTGAGACAGAGCTGGGTTGAGCCTTTTGACCGTAAGTAGGTGGGGTGATAAAATTAAACTGGATAGCGACTGGGTGAGGAGAGCAGAAAATGTCAGGGCATTCTAAATGGTCTTCAATTAAGCATCAGAAAGCGGTAACTGATGCCAGGCGGGGTCAGCTTTTTACCAAGTTGACCAGGGAGATTATAGTGGCGGTGCGTGAGGGAGGCAGCGACCCGGATATGAATTCTCGACTGCGTCTGGCTATACAGAAGGCTCGCGATAATAGTATGCCCGTAGATAATATCGAGCGGGCGGTCAAGAGGGGCAGCGGTGCTACAGAAGGGGCTGGCCTTGAGGAGATGGTTCTTGAGGGCTACGGCGTTGATGGGGCGGCTATCTTGGTCAAGGCATTGACTGATAACCGCAATCGTACCCTTCAGGATGTTCGCCACATATTTTCCCGTCACGGTGGCAGTCTCGGCGCGAGTGGTTGTGTCTCCTGGCTCTTCGCTTCCAGGGGGTTGATTATGGTAAAGACCAGCGGTTTGGATACCGAGAAACTGGCTCTGGAGGCTATCGATGCTGGTGCCGATGATGTCAGGGTGGAGAGAGCTTTTGTAGAGATTTATACCAGGCCGGATGAGCTTGAGATGGTCAGGGCGGCACTTGAGGAGAAGAATATACCCGTCGACTCTGCCGAGTTATCCCTGGTGCCCAAAAATTTGGTTGACCTTGAGGAGAAGTCAGCCTTGCAAACACTGAGGCTGTTGGACAAACTGGAAGAGCTGGATGAGGTGCAGCAGGTATCCAGTAATGTGGACTTTTCTGATTCTGTTCTGGAAAAGTATCAGAGCGCGGCTAAAGTATGAGAATTTTAGGCATTGACCCCGGCACAGTTGCCATGGGTTACGGGGTGATAGAGAGTAGTGATGACGAGGCAACCCTGGTTGGCTGTGGCGTTTTGGATTGTCCGCTGCGCTCCCCTATCGGGGAGCGCTTGAATTTTCTCTATGAGAAGTTGGGAGAGATTATCTCGCACTATCAGCCTGAGGTGGTGGCTATTGAGCAACCCTTTGTCGCCAAGAATGTGAGGTCGGCGCTGGCTATAGGGAAGGCGCAGGCGGTGGCTATACTGGCGGCAGCCAGCAGGGGAATCCCCTCCTGTGAATATACCCCTACCCAGATAAAGCAGAGGGTGGCTGATTACGGGGGCAGTTCCAAAGAGCAGATTCAGGAGATGGTCAGGCTTCAGCTTGGATTGGATGAGGTGCCCCGCCCCTCCGATGCCGCCGATGCCCTGGCGGTGGCTATCTGCCACCTGCGCGAGACGTATCTGAATAATCTGTTGGCAAGGCAGTGAGAGAATGATAGCAGGTCTTCAAGGGAAACTGGAGTTGCTGGGCGATGGCTGGGCTATTATCAATGTTAACGGCATAGCCTTTCGGGTGCATATGCCCACCTCCGGGCTGAGCTCGTTGGGCAAGGTCGGTGAGGAGGTCAGGATATATACCCACTTTCATCTCAGGGAGGACAATGCCGCCCTCTATGGATTCACCTCGGCTGATGAGCTGAGGCTGTTTCAGACCCTGCTCGGCGTATCGGGATTGGGCCCAAAGCTGGCGCTGGCGATGCTTTCCGCCATGAGCCCGGATAAGCTGGCGATGGCTATCGCCGGCGGCAATGCCGACCTGCTGACGGCAGTCCCCGGAATAGGGAAGAAGGTGGCTCAGCGGATTATCCTTGAGCTGAGGGACAAGATAGGCGTGAGCTGGATGACCCCTGCCGGGGTTCAGGTGGCTGAGGGTAACGCCGAGGTGTTGTCTGCCCTGACTTCTCTGGGCTACTCTGTCGCCGAGGCCAGTCGCGCCGTAGCCACCCTCCTCCCCGACCCCGAACTGAGCCTTGAGGAGAAGATTAAGCTGGCGCTGCAGTATTTCGCGGAAAAGTGAATAGGAGGCTCTGATGAAAGCAAGTGAAGGAAGGACGGGACGGGTTTTCATCATCCGACTTGAAGACGGCGATGTATTGCCCGACTGTATTGAAAGCTTTGCCGAAGAAAAGGGCGTGTCTGCCGGATATGCCCTGGTGGTAGGTGGGCTGGGGAAGGGTGAGATAGTGGTCGGCCCCCGCCGCCCCGATGATATCCCCCCCGAGCCCATGTTCCTCCCCATCGACGGCGTCCACGAGGTGGTAGGGGTGGGCGTCCTCGCCCCCGATGAAGACGGCAAGCCCATTCTTCATATCCACGGTGCTATGGGACGCAAAGATAAAACTGTAACCGGCTGCCTCCGCCCTGGCGTCACCACCTGGCTGGTGGGGGAGGTCGTCCTCCTTGAAATCACCGGCGTGTCTGCCGGGCACACCATAGATAAAGAGACCGGCCTCAGGCTTCTGGAAGTCAAGCCCGAAGAAGATTAAGCTGGGGATGGGGTGTTTAGGGGGAGTAAAAACTAAAATATTCAAAAAAGAGGGCATTTCGGAATCTATGATTCATAATTACATGGTCGTGTTCATAGTCCATGGTTTTGAGGACTTGTCCCCAGCATTAAAAATTGGAGACAGAGGTGTAACATACATTACTGATGTAGGCGAATACGCTAGGCATGTTTTAAAAACAGAAATGGGGGAAGCATTTAATAAGTTGTGGGGTTCCTCAGGTTTGCCATGTATTCAAATAGACGTGCAAGCCGAAGATGAAGATTCTGCTATCAAGAAGGCTTGGGGGCCTGCAAAAAGAATTGTGAATGCGCTTTCACTAGTGGAGTTCGAACAACAAAACGCTATATCTATGGATTACAGGAATAGTCCCAATTTACTTCCTAATATTCTGGTTGCGAATCTAGATGAAGCCACTCCAACGCTAGATGTGGGGTACTATATACCAAAGGGACTTATACGATTTAGTGTGGGCAAATTAAGGGAAAAAGCCAGAGAATTCAATAATAAGGTAGTTAGGCATATCGAAAAACTTATGCCACCCGAACTATGGCTCTATGAAAAAGGTGATGATGAAGTAACCAAGCGTCTCGCCCATTCTCTACAATGGTATTCGGTAGCAATGAATCAACAAGAGATAGAATTCCGTTTCATTGCCATGTGGTTTGGTTTAGAATCTATGGTAATTGAGAGTATTAAGACAGGACATAAGAGACAAAAGCTAAAGGACAGACTTGGTAAGTTATATTTCAAACATAATTCGGAAGAGCTAGAACCGAGTAGTATAGAAAAATTATGGAGTCTAAGAACCGATATAGTGCATGAGGCACTCAGTGGATTCTTCGAAAGGGGAGGCGGATTAGTATCGGCGGGGCACATAAATAACATCAAGTACCTATATTTTATTGTTATTCTGTTTGTACTAGATATGTTGCCTAATAACTATAGTTTAAGCCTTATGTGGAAAAACCTTGCAACATACAAGCCATCTATGAATACCAAAATTTCTGACGTGCCATTATATCTCGATGTTTTGGACATGTTTCGGTACAGTCAGTAGGTGTTTCAATCCTAGGATTTTTTGTGATAGTGAGATATGCTGTTTCTAGAACATCTTTTTGACAGCAGAAGCACATATGCCACCCTTTGAAATAGTCGCGGATTTTAAATAACTAGCACCTCCCATCCATCTATCTATTCCCACCCACCACCCTTATAGGAGAGTCTAAGAGAGGCGCAAGCCTCTCTTTTTTATTTCCTCCCCCTCTCCTTTGAAGGAGAGGGGGATTAAGGGGGTGAGGTAGATAAATACCCCCTCAGAAGCTATACTATTATCATGCCGTCCTTTGAAATAGTCGCAGACTTCAACATGACCGGTGACCAGCCCCAGGCGGTGGATAAGCTGGTGGAGGGCTTAAATAAAGGCTATAAGCGCCAGACTTTGCTGGGGGTGACCGGGAGTGGCAAGACCTTCACCATGGCTAACATCATCGCCCGCGCCAACCGGCCCACTCTGGTTATCAGCCATAACAAGACCCTGGCCGCCCAGCTTGCCACCGAGTTCAAGGAGTTCTTCCCCAACAATGCGGTGGAGTACTTTGTCAGCTATTACGATTACTACCAGCCGGAGGCGTATATCCCCCGCACCGATACCTATATCGAGAAGGAGACCGATATCAATGAGGAGATTGACAAGATGCGCCACTCCGCCACCCGTGCCCTCTTCGAGCGCCGCGATGTCGTTATCGTCGCCTCGGTGTCCTGTATCTACAGCCTGGGTGAGCCGGAGGAGTACCGCAGTTTTGTCCTCGGCCTGAAGCGTGGCGAAAGCTACCATCGGGAGAGGCTTCTTCACAAGCTGGTGGACATGCAGTACGAGCGCAACGATATCGACTTCACCCGGGGCAGGTTCCGCATCAGGGGCGATACCCTGGAGGTTCAGCCTTCCTACGAGGAGCTGGCGCTGCGGCTCGAGTTCTTCGGCGACGAACTCGAGCGTATGGTGGAGGTAGACCCGCTGACCGGCGAGGTGCTCAGGGAGCTGGATTCGGTGGATATCTATCCCGCCAAGCACTTCGTCACCTCCCACGATAAGCTGGTGTCGGCTATCGACAGCATCAAGCAGGAACTGGCGGAGCGACTGGCTGAGCTGAGGGGTCGGGGGAAGATACTGGAGGCGTCAAGGCTGGAGGCGCGCACCAACTACGATTTGGAGATGCTCAGGGAGGCGGGATACTGCGCCGGGGTGGAGAACTACTCCCGTCACCTGTCGGGGAGGGCGCCGGGCAGCCCCCCCTGGACACTGCTCAGCTATTTCCCCGACGACTTCCTCCTCCTTATTGACGAGTCTCATATGACCCTCCCCCAGATTCGGGGCATGTATCACGGCGACCGCTCCCGCAAGGAGACGCTGGTGGAGTATGGCTTTCGTCTCCCCTCGGCTTTGGACAACCGTCCCTTGAACTTCCCCGAATTCGAGGAGCGTATCAATCAAGTCATCTATACCTCCGCCACCCCCGGCCCCTATGAGTATGAGCACAGCCAGCAGGTGGCGGAGCAGCTGGTCAGGCCCACCGGACTCCTCGAGCCCACGGTTGAGGTCAAGCCGACCAGGGGGCAGATTGACGACCTCCTCGACCAGATAGAGGGGCGGGTTAAGAAGGGGGAACGCTGTCTGGTTACCACCCTGACCAAGAGGATGGCGGAAGAGCTGGCCGAGTATCTCATCGAGGTGGGGGTAAAGACCCATTACCTTCACTCCGAGATTGATACGTTGGAGAGGGTGGAGATACTGCGCGACCTTCGCCTCGGGGTTTATGATGTGGTGGTGGGGATAAACCTGCTTCGAGAGGGGCTTGACCTGCCCGAGGTGAGCCTGGTGGCTATCCTCGACGCTGATAAAGAGGGCTATCTGAGGTCGGAGGAAGCCCTGATTCAGACCATGGGGCGTGCCTCTCGCCACATAGACGGGCATGTTATCATGTATGCCGATGTGATAACCAAGTCCATGCAGCGGGCTATGGATGAGATACAGCGCCGACGTCGGATTCAGGAAGCCTATAATCGGGAGCACAATATCACCCCTCAGGGCATAAAGAAAGCGATTAAAGACATCACCGAGCGGGTGCGGGCGGTGGCTGAGGCTCATACCCCCTATACTGCCGCACCTGTTGACAGGGAGGATGTGGCTCGGTTAATTAAAGAGCTGGAGTCGCAGATGAAGACCGCTGCCAGAAATCTGGAGTTTGAGAAGGCAGCCCTCCTCCGCGACCGCATTATCGAGTTGCGGAAAGAGTTCGATTACGTAGAGATAAAAAGTGGACAATGACCGCATAGAGACGAAGCAGGAGCGCCGCGAGGAGAAGCTCAAGAAGAAGCGGGAGCGCATGGCTAAACATGGCAAGAACCTGGCTCAAATGTACCGTGACGCGATTTTGAAGCGGTTGAGGGGGAAGGGGAGGTGAACTGAGAACTAAGAGGTGGAATATGGGCAAAACACCTAGTGCATATGAGCAGGACTATTTTAGACGCAAAGAACAGGAAGAAAAAGAGGCTTTCTTTGAGGCTTTCAACAGAGAAACTGATAGAGGGTTGGCGATTGCTTCGGTTTGCTATCTAGACGATATGCTAGAGAAGTTGATAAGAGTGGCATACAGAAAAGACCCGAGAATCAAAATACTATTCAAGAACAACCAAATTCTTCAGCCTTTTTACAATAAAGTTTGTATTGCCTATTTCTCCGGCTTAATTCCAGAAGCTGTCTATGATGATTTAAAATTGGTGGGGGAGATTCGGAATAAATTTGCTCATTCCGTACTGCAAATTCTGAGTTTAAGTGATGTATCTATTGCTCAAAAAATAGACAAGCTTAAACAACTGCCTGCTGATTCTAAAAAAGAGTATTCACCACGATTGAAATTCTTGCTTATTATTGTTCACATCGGTTCTCTCTTGCGCGTTTACAAGGAATTGCTATTGGAACTGGGACTGATGATGATTGGGGGGATGTTTAATACAGAGGTCACTACCCTACAAGGTTGTATCCTTACACCTTTAGAGATGAAAGAAATTATAAAACGAGTATCGGAGAAGTCAGAGGATTTGCCATCGGAAGAAGGCTGACAAAGTAAAATTACAGGACACAGCAAAAAGCAAAATCCCTTCCAAGATAGACTCGGAGGTTTTTGCTTTCGCGTTAGTCGACGGTGTGATTAAACCAAAATGTCCTAAATATTGGGATATTACCAATGGACGTGAAAATGCGTTTTTGAGGTGTGAACTTTAACTTTTAATCAGGGTGTTAGCTTTTAAATTATCCACCACACTGAACCCTCCCCTTACTCCTCCCTCTGAAACCCTTCCTCTTCCAGCTGCTCCATGATGCGTGCCGCTCTGGGATAGCCGATGCGTAGCTTCCGTTGCAGAAAAGAGGTGGAGATGTGCTTGTGTTCCTCCGCCAGTTTCTTGGCTGTCTCCAATAGTGGGTCTCTGGGGTAGCCTTCCTCTCTGGCAACTGTCGGTGGGGAGGCA
>CAZCAS010000006.1:0-28550 GCA_964496725.1 uncultured Dehalococcoidales bacterium | reverse complement strand
TCCTCTGCTTTCTGACCGAAGGTCTGACCGCAGCCATGAACAAGTATAACTAACTCGTTGTCAAGCTCTGGGCGCAGGTGATATAATCCATAGGCTGGTCAAAGTAAAGGAACCGTGTCAGGTAACAAACTTATTGCCGTTATTGGCGGCAGCCAACCTTCTCCAGAAGAAGCCCGCCTAGCCGAAGCAGTAGGTGGTGAGTTAGCCAAACAGGGTGCCGTCCTAATCTGCGGGGGCTTAGGTGGGACTATGGAGGCAGCCTGCAAAGGCGCCAGCTCTGAGGGCGGGGTAACCGTGGGCATCCTCCCCGGGAATAGTCGTAAAGAGGCTAACCCCTATGTCCAGATTCCAATCGTTACCGGCATGGGCTACGCCAGAAATGTAGCGGTGGTTAAATCAGCCCAAGCGGTCATCGCCATCGGCGGCAACTACGGCACCCTCTCCGAGATAAGCCACGCCCTGCAAAGCGGCATTCCAGTCATCGGCTTGAAAACCTGGTCGTTATCCAAAAATGGACGGCAGGATAACTCCATTATCGAAGTCCAAGACCCCGCTGAGGCAGTTAGCAAAGCCCTTAGCTTACTGGTAGAATAATAACCCCGAAGTAAGGTTAAAAGAAAAAATGTCAAAAATTGAGAAGGTCAAAGCCAGAGAAATCCTGGATTCCAGGGGTAATCCCACCGTGGAGGTTGAGGTGAAATTATCCGATGGTGTGGTGGGCCGGGCTGCGGTACCCTCCGGCGCCAGCACCGGCAAGCATGAGGCAGTAGAGCTCCGAGATGGAGATAGCCGCCGCTTTAACGGGCTGGGTGTCCTCAAGGCAGTAGCCAATGTCAACGGATGCATCGCCCCGGCTATCATCGGTATGCCGGCTACCGAGCAAGCAGCCATTGACCACAAGCTAATAGAGCTTGATGGCACTGCCAATAAATCACTCCTGGGGGCTAACGCTATTTTAGGAGCCTCACTGGCAGTGGCTCACAGTGCCGCTAACTCGCTTAACCTGCCCCTATACCGCCACCTTGGCGAGTCAACCGACTACACCCTGCCAGTGCCGATGCTCAATATCCTGAATGGGGGTAAGCACGCTGCCAATTCAACGGATTTCCAGGAATTTATGGTAATGCCGGCTGGAGCCAGGAGTTTCGCTCACTCCCTTCAAATAAGCGCCGAGGTCTACCACAGCCTGAAAAAGGTGCTTAAAGATAGGGGGCTGAACACCAATGTCGGTGATGAAGGAGGGTTTGCCCCCACCCTTTCCTCGAATAAACAGGCAATAGAGGCGGTTTTAGCAGCCATTGAAAAGGCAGGCTATAAGCCAGGAAAAGACTGTTTTATCGCCCTGGACCCGGCAGCCAGCGAATTCTACAAAGACGGCGAATATATCCTGAGCATCGAGGGGGCTTCGCTCACCAGCGAGGAAATGGTGGACTACTACGTTGACTGGGCCTCAAGCTACCCTATCATCAGCATTGAGGACGGAATAGCCGAGGATGATTGGGATGGCTGGCAGCTGCTCACTCAAAAACTGGGCAGCAAAATACAGCTCGTTGGTGATGACCTCTATGTTACCAACGTAATCCGTCTCAATCAGGGCATAGAGTTAAAGGCATCCAACTCTATTCTTATCAAACCAAATCAAATCGGCACCCTTACCGAAACCATCGCTGCCATAAACAGGGCAAAACAGGTAAAATGGACGGCAGTAGTAAGTCACCGCTCAGGTGAGACCGAAGATACCACCATTGCCGACCTGGCTGTGGGACTAAACACAGGTCAGATTAAAGCCGGCGCCCCCTGTCGCTCAGAGCGCGTGGCCAAGTATAACCGCCTCCTCAGGATAGAAGAGGAGCTGGGCAAAAGCGCTCGCTTTGCTGGTATGAGGGCGTTCTATAATTTGAGACGAGACTAAAGTCAGTTAGAGGAGGCAGAAATGGCAACAAGAATTGGAATTAACGGCTTCGGGCGTACCGGAAGATTAACCTTCAAGGCAATCGACCAGCACTACGGCGGCAAGCTGGAGGTAGTAGCCATTAACGGCCGCAGGGATGCCGAAACCTATGCTCACCTATTGAAATGGGACAGCACCTATGGTCGTTATCCCGACGAAGTAGAGGCCAGTGGTGATTCCATGATTGTCGGTGGCAATAAGATAAAGGTGCTAAAGGCAGCAACCCCCGGCGACATCCCATGGCCGGATTACGATATCGACATAGTAATAGATACAACCGGGCAATTCACCGATGCCACCAAGTCAGCAGCCCACCTGAAAGGCAGTGTTAAGAAGGTACTTATCTCAGCACCCGCTAAAAATGAAGACGTAACCATCGTCCTCGGTGTCAATGAAGACCGGTATGACCCCAAGAAGCACAAGATTATATCCAACGCCTCATGCACGACCAATTGCATCGCCCCGGTAGTCAAGGTATTGCATCAAAGCTTCGGGGTAAACAAGGGGCTAATGAGCACTATTCATGCCTATACTAACGACCAGCAGCTACTGGATAAGGCACACAAGGACCCGCGCCGTGCTCGCGCTGCTGCCGTGAGTATTATCCCCACCACCACCGGCGCTGCCAAAGCGGTCACTAAGGTCATCCCCGAACTCGAAGGCAGACTACACGGGCTAGCCTTCAGGGTCCCGGTAACTACTGTTTCTGTTGTCGACTTCGTCGCCGAACTCGGCAAAGAGGTTGATGTGGGGCAGGTAAACCAAGCTTTCCAGGCGGCTGCCGAGGGACCCCTAAAGGGAATCCTGGCGTACTGCCAGGAACCGCTGGTCAGCATAGATTTCAAGGCTAATCCGGCCAGCTCTATTGTTGATTCTCTGAGCACCATGGTCATTGGCGGCAACATGGTCAAGGTACTCTCATGGTACGATAACGAATGGGGCTACAGCTGCCGTCTGGCTGACCTCACCGCCTATGTTGCCGATAAAGGGCTATAAACAGCAACAGGCACTCCTGGAAGGGAAAATTTGACATTGCCTTTCAAGTACGGCTAAAATAACACCACTATCTACACTGGGGGGAATAAATGAAAATAGTAGCTGTAGGAATCGGCCAGTGCGGATGTAACATCGTTGATGAGTTTTATAGCACCAATAGTTATGCCAAGTCATTTTTTAATCGCAGGATTGAAATCCTAACCGACGCCTTCGCCGTTAATACCGATGAGGTAGACCTAGTTGGCCTCAAAGTCATCCCTCAAGATAGAAATCACCGGATTGTGGTCGGGTCTATGACCACCCTCGGGCACGGGGTAGGCAAGATAAACATGGACGCCAGCAAAATTATGAAAGATAGCCACTCGGTTGTCACCGAGAACATCATGAACTCCGAAAGATTCCACGAATGTGATGGGGTGATAGCAGTAGCCAGCGGGGGTGGGGGCACTGGCTCAGGAAGTATCGGCTGGATGGTAAAGTCACTCAAAGAAAGAATGGATAAACCGGTTTATGCTATAGTAGTGCTCCCCTTTGGCTACGAGGAAAAAGGGGAGGCTTCATACGCCGTAATCAATACCGCCACCTGCCTGCAAATGGTGGCTCGCTATGCTGACGCAGTGTTTCTGCTGGATAACGAACGATATGGCAGAGCAACGGTGAGTTTATCTAAAAACTTTAGAGAAATAAATAAGGACATGGTCAGTAACTTCTACGACCTTTTCTGTGCCGGGGAAGAGCACAGGCAGAAATATGTCGGAAGCAAGGTAATAGATGCTGGAGACATCAAGGAATCATTAAAAGGTATCACTGCCATTGGCAGAGGGGAGATTGGCATCTCTGCTTTTTACCGGTGGAGGCGGGAACACTTCCGAGAAGAGGTCAAGGAACGCGGTTCAGTAGCCGGAGCCCTGCGCCAAGCCGAGAACAACTTAAGCTTGAAGGTTAATCTGGAGGATGCGAGAAAGATTCTAGCTCTGCTTACCGCTCCCAGAGATGTCATCACCCTAGGCATTGCGGAGGAGGTCTATAGCTTCTTACAAGACAAGGCGCCTAAAGCAGTAGTAAGGATGGGAGATTATCCACGGAGAACGAGGGAGATTTCTATAAGCTTAATCGCTTCCCAGCTAACTTCAGTGCCCAGAGTAGAGAAGTTATACCATCACGCGGAGGAGTTAGTTAAAAAGCAAGAGGAGATAAATAAAGAGGCAGAAGAGAGAATGAAGCAACTCCAGGAGGCAGGCAAGAATCTGCCCTCCTTAGAGTTCTAAGAAAATTAACTAATGTGGAAGTATTGAAGTGAAATTACTAGTTATAGGTTTCGGACAATGTGGCGGCAGAATCGCCGACGAGTTTGCACGGTTAGGCCTGACGGCACGCATGAAGCGCAGGATGAATATAATTACCGGCGCATTTGCCGTTAATACCGACATTGCTGACTTAAGCGGGCTATCTACTATTAAGCCTGATTATCAACACAGGATACTCATTGGCGGGCAAAAAACCGGTGGTCACGGTGTGGGCAAGATTAACGAGCTGGGCGCTGAGATAGCCAGAGACGATAGCGACAAGGTTATAGAGGCTCTCAGGGGAACGGAACAACTGGCAGAGACGGACGCCTTCCTGCTTATCGCTGGGGCTGCCGGGGGCACCGGCTCAGGGGCAATAGCAACAATTACCCAGAAACTAAAAGAGCGCTATATAGAAAAACCGCTATATAACCTTATTGTCCTCCCCTTCCAGCACGAGGAGGAGATAGAGGAGAGAAGCATATATAATTCAGCCACCTGCCTTAAATCTGCTTACTTAGTTGCCGATTCAGTATTTCTTGTCGATAACCAAAGGTATATCAGCAAGGCCTCCTCGGTCAGCGCGAACCTTTCCCAAATTAACAGCTTAATTGCTGAGCCGTTCTACAACCTGCTCTGCGCCGGTGAGGAGTGCTGGACGCTGGAGATATAATTCAGACTCTATCCGGATGGACAGTGATAGGACACAGCAAGTCACAAGTAGGAGGAAGCAGAAGGCCCTTCCACTTCAGAGAGAAGGCGGCTGAAAGCCAAAAGGGGATTCAGGTAATGAACGATGCGGTAAGTCACTTATCGCTTCAGTGTGCCCCTCAGGATGCTGGAAGAGGACTATACCTCATCACAGGGTCAACAGAGGACATAGATGTGAACATAGTTAAGGATGTCGGAGCCCACCTGAAGCGCCTAGCCCCAGAGGCTATAATAAGGACTGGCGATTATCCCAGGGAAAAAGGCACGGTAGACGTTACTATAATTCTGTCTGAGCTCAGCGGTGTGAGGAAAGTGGTAGATTACTTTACCCAAACAATCGAACTAATAACCGCCATCAAACGGAAGAGGGAAGGGGTAGAGGTTGAGCACAGAGACCTTGAGCAATCCTTTAAAGACATACCCATGTTGCTATAATTATTAGCTAACTGCTCAAACAAGGCAGAAACAGGATAGCGGTCTTCTGGATTCCTCCCTTATTTCGTCTCTTTAGTATAAATTCCCCAAGCCTGCTCTATAGCTTCCTCACGCTTCTTCCAGGCCTCGGCTAATGTTTCCTCACAGGTTTTTAAGGCTTGCTTTACCTTCTCATCACTGGCACTCTGAAGTCGCTGCTCACTCAGCCTATAAGCCTTCTCAGCCTGCTCTAAAGTACTCCTATAAGCCTGCTCGGCCTGTGTTATTGCCTCCTCACGGGCCTGCACAGCTTTTTCCATAGCATCATCACGGGTCTTCAAGGCATTTCTTATAGCCGCATCACGACTGCTCTTGGCTCGTTGCTCGGTCTCCTTGTAAGCTTGCTCAGCTTCCACCTCATTTTGACGATAGGCTGTAGCCACCTCTTTCTGAGCATCCATATAGGCGGCATATGCCTTCTCGGCTCGCTCCAGAATCTCACCTAAGGATGGCGCTGCGCGCTCCCCGGCTTCTTCAGCCGCTTTCATAACCTTCTCGGCCTGTTTCATAGCCTTCCCAGCTTGTTGAACCTGCTCACCTTGATTCATCGCGTAAAACCTCCTCTAGTATGTTAATATTATAATATGCTTACTGATTATATGCTTACCGCCAGACAATTAAAAGTATGGATAATCCTGATTACTCCTCCTTAGTGGTACCAGTTACATCCCTGGTCTTCCTCGTCCTGGCTGCCTTAACCTTTTTAACTTTAACCTCTTTAACCTCTTCGGCCTCTCCGGTTTTTTGGCTCTTATTAGCGGCATACATCTTGGCCAGAAACTCCAAGCGCGACTCAACATTCTTCTTCCTATCAGAAGTAACTTCTACCTTAGCCTGCTTAGCCTGGCCTACTGCCTTCTCAATAGCCTCCTCAAGTCGCTTGGTTCTTTTCGAGGGCTGTTTTACTACTGCTTCCTCAACGGCTTTCTCAGTCTTTTCACGCTTTCCTCCCACCACAGCCAACATACCCCCAGATGCCATCGCTGCTTCTTCAGCAGCCCGCTTAACCTCCCTCCCCCTTTCCTCTATCAAGCCAACCGCCCCTCGAGCAACCTCATGAACCTCGCCACTTATCTCCTGTATCCTAGCCATCACCTCTTGAGAAGCCTTTCTCACCATCTCAGCAGTCTCTTCGGCTTCTCTGCGCAAACCCTTAATTTCACCCGCCGCCACCTCAAAGGATCTCCTGGCAGTTTCTATGGTCTCTTTAGCCCACCTGTTTGTTTCCTCCGCTTGAGTTATTGCCTGAGCAAACGCTTTCGTTGCCTCCTCAGCACTCTCCTCGAGTGCTTTACCCACCTTCTCCGTCTGAACTACCGCTTTGTGAGATGCCCTAGCTGCCGCAGCAGCTTCTTTAGCTGACTTCTCTATCTCCTTATTCTTAGCCATGGCTTCCCGCGCGAGCTGCGTCGCTTCCCTAGCAGTCTCCCTGCTTGACCGACCTATTTCCTCAGCCCGCTTTATCCCACCTAGAGACTCCCTCATGCAAGCCTCAGCAGCTTCCCTGGCATCATCGACTATCTGTTCAGCCCTATCCACCGCATCTCTAAAACTCCCTGCTACCAGCTCTGCCGATTCTTTAGCTACTCTGATTGCTTCCTCGGCCCTAGCTATTGCTTCCCGGGAATCCCTTATTGATGCTTCAGCATCCTCGCTAGCCTGTTTGCTTATTCCCCTGGCCTTAGCTACCGCTTCCTGAGATGCTCTCGATGCTGCCTCGGCAGCTTCTTTAGCAGATTTACTTATCTCCTCAGCCTTGGCTATAGCTTCCCGAGATACCTGTATTGTAGCCTCGGCTGCCTCTCTGGCTGATCTGCTTAGCGTCTCAGCCCGTTCTACCGCCTTTTTAACCGCTCCAATGCCAGTTTCCATATCATCTAAGAATCCTCTGAATTTAAGCCAATATTACCCAGCGTTTCCGGCAAAAGCTTAATATCTTACCTTATGTGGCCTAATTTTATAATAGGTCGTTCGGTTTTGCAATTGGCACAGGTTTTCTGAAAATACGCTGCCCGCCACCCGCTATCTCACAGCATTAAAAGAATTTAGCCATAGTGATTGACAGCACTATCCGAATTTAGCTAAAATGTTGAAACTATTAATGGTGGGGTGAAGTATGAAATTAGTAGTCATAGGTTTTGGACAATGCGGCGGCAGGATTGCCGATGAGCTTGCTCGCTTAAACAAAAGGGCACGCAATTACCGAGGGATCGAGATAGTTACCGGTGCTTACGCTGTAAACACAGATGCTGCAGATTTAAGTGGACTATCCGCGATAAAGCCCGACTATCACCACAGAATCCTCATCGGCTCCCGAAAGACCGGGGGCCACGGCGTGGGCAAGATTAACGAACTGGGAGCTGAGATAGCCAGGGAGGACAGCGACAAGGTTATAGAGGCTATCAGAACCACCAAGCGACTCTTCGAGTCAGACGCCTTCTTGCTGGTCGCCAGTGCTGCCGGTGGTACCGGCTCCGGCTCAATACCGATACTGACGCAAATGATAAAAGAGCGCTATGGAGATAAACCGGTATATGATGTTGTTATCCTTCCCTTCGACCATGAGGTACAAAACGAGGAAAGGGCGGTATATAACTCGGCAGTATGCCTGAAATCGGTCAGCACAGTAGCTGATGCCACCATCCTCATCGACAATCAGAGGTATATTAGAAAAGATGCCTCACTTAAGAACAATATAGCCAAAATCAACTCACTGATAGCCGAGCCGTTCTATAACCTGCTCTGCGCTGGCGAGGAGAAAAAGCAAAAGCACATCGGGGTAAAGACACTCGACGGCGGAGACATAAACCAGACCCTGTCAGGGTGGACAGTGATTGGCTATGGCAAAACAGAACTACCAATGGTGGCGTCCCCCTTTAAGCGAACCAGCTTCAGGGACAAAAGCACGGAAATACACAAGGGCATGCAAGCCATGGATGAAGCCCTGAGTGAGTTATCACTCCAGTGCAACCCACAGGATGCCAACAGAGCTCTCTACCTGCTCACCGCACCGGCTAAAGACACAAATATGGACCTGATTAAGGAACTCGGTGACCACCTGAGAGAGCTGGCCCCAAAGGCAATCATAAGAAACGGTGATTACCCCCGTAAGAGAGGGGTGATAGATGTAACGGTAATCCTCTCCGAACTCGACACTGTGGGCAAGATAAAGGATTATTATGATAAATCAACCGAGCTCATCCCCGCGGTTAAAGAGAGGCAGGGAGAGATAAGAGACAAACTCAAAGATATGGACGATGCGGCGAAAGATATACCATCGTTACTGTAACCGTCCAATCTAAGCCTATTTTGAGGAGGTTTAATAAATTAAACCTCCTCTTTTCTTTTCTTGCTTACCCCTGGAGAGCCTTTGGAAACCAGAGAATATTAGGGTATAATAAAACAGAAGATGGCTTCTCAAGTTTTCTATCGTAAGTGGCGTCCGCAAGCTTTAGCCGAGGTAGTCGGCCAGGAACAGGTAACACAGACACTGCTGAATGCCCTCACCAGTGGCCGTGTATCCCACGCCTACCTCTTCTGTGGCCCGCGAGGAACAGGCAAGACCACCACCGGGCGCATCCTGGCTAAAGCAGTGAATTGCCTGACCAATGGCAAGGGTGAACCCTGTAATACCTGTCCCATGTGCCAGGCAGTAACCGAGGGTAGGGCTCTGGATGTCATAGAGATTGATGCTGCCAGCAATCGCGGTATCGATGAAATCCGCGACCTCCGTGAGAAGGTCAACTATGCTCCTAACCAGGCCCGTTACAAGGTCTATATCATAGACGAAGTCCATATGCTCACCAAAGAGGCCTCCAACGCTTTGTTGAAGACACTGGAGGAACCACCACCCCACGTTATTTTCGTTCTAGCCACTACCGAAGGTCATAAAGTCCTGTCCACTATCATGTCGCGGTGCCAGCACTTTGATTTCCGCCGCATCTCCCAAACAGATATCATCTCCAAGCTCACTCATATTTGCGAACAGGAAGACATTCACACGGAGCCAGAGGCACTACGGCTTATCGCCAGAAGCGCCACCGGTAGTCTGCGAGATGCGGAAAATATCCTGGAACAGCTAACCACCTATTACGGCTCCGAGGTAGGGCTGCCGCAGGTTCAGGCTACCCTGGGCATCAGCGGCGACCAGCGAGTCAAAGAGGTGGTAAAGCACATGGTAAGTAATGACATTGCCGCCGGGATAAGGACGATAAACAGCGCCAATAGCGACGGGCTGGACTTACGCCAGTTCAATCGAGAACTGGTGGGATATCTCAGAGGCTTGCTACTCGTAAAGACCGGCTCTGATGAAGCTATAGACCTCACCGCCGAGGACATAGCTGAACTGAAAGTCCTAGCCAATAAAGCTCCACTGGCTCAAATATTAAAGGCGATAAAGCTCTTCAGCCAGCTCGAGTTTAGTTTTGACAACTACTCTACCCTGCCCCTGGAGCTAGCGCTCACTGACTGCACCCTGACAGCGGGGGAGGAAAAGGAGAGTGTGGTCAGCAAAGCCAAACAGGCAGCCCGCCAGCCGGCGAAAGCACCCACCCCGCCACCAGCTCCGCCACAACCTAAAAAGTCAAAAGCCAAAGCTGAGCCCGAAGCCGAACCCCAAGCCGAGCCAGCAGCCAGTGCTCCACCGCCAACACCAGAGGTGAGCGCACCCCCAGCGGAACCGGGCAGTGAAATCGAGCAACTGAGAGCTAATTGGAGGGAGGTTATTGAACAAGCCCCAGACGATACCAAAAGGACTCCCGCTATTGCCATCCTCAGAAGCGCCGGGGTTAACCCGGTGTCAATTGAAGATGGTATCGTAGTTTTAGCCTTTAAATACCCATATCATAAGGACCATATAGAGAAGCCGGAAAATCAACAGATAGCGGCAAAAATCATAAGTAATTTCCTCGGGCACCCGTGCCAAGTACGCTGCATCTATGAGCCAGCAAACGACCACCTGCTAAAGGCAGCGCTAAAAATGGGCGCCCAGATTATCGACGTGGAGGAGACATGAATCTATCTATGCTGAATCAAGCCCGAGAACTTAAATCCAAATTAGACAAGGCTCAAAAAGAATTGAGCAACACCATCGTAGAAGCAAGCGTGGCCAAAGGCGCGGTTAAGGTTATCATGGATGGCCAGCAGAAAATACAGTCGATAGAGATTTCACCCGAAGTAATGAACCCGGAACAGCCAAAACAGCTGGAAGAATTAATATTAAAGGCAGTGAGGGAAGCCACCGCCAAATCCCAAAAAGTCGCCGCCAAACAGCTAAAGGGACTAACCGGCGGTTTTAAGATACCGGGGCTAACCTGATATCCATTCTAGCGCGCTGAGAACGCTTTTTGGCGGTTTATTAAAGAGTTAAAGCCCTTCCCCCCCCTCCATCCCCCTGAAGGGCGTAGGGAGAAAGGGGAAAGAGTGAATCAAGAAACCACACCACCCGCCGCTGATGCCGTAACCAAGCTCATTCAGGAACTCAATAAATTGCCTGGCATTGGACCCAAGAGCGCACAGAGGCTTGCCTATCATCTATTGCGCACCCCCGAAGAGCAGACGAGGCAACTGGCTGATGCCATCCTCTCCGTTAAACAGAGGATTAAGCTATGCTCCGTCTGTTTTAATGTCACCGAGTCCGACCCATGCCGTATCTGCGGCAATGCCCAGCGCGACCAAACCAAGATATGTATTGTGGAGCAACCACAGGATATTTTAGCCCTGGAACACACCGGGATTTACAATGGGCTGTACCATGTCCTCCACGGCGCCATCTCACCCACCGAAGGGGTGGGAGCTAACGATATAAGAGTCAACGAGCTTATGAACCGGTTGCAGGGCGGCTCAGTGGAGGAGGTCATCCTCGCCACCAACACCAATCTTGAGGGGGAACAGACCGCCCTGTACCTGAACAAACTCATCACACCGCTGGGCATCAAGGTAACCCGCCTAGCCAGGGGGCTACCCTTCGGCACCGAGCTGGAATACGCCGATGACTTTACCCTGACCCGTGCCCTCGAGGGCAGGCAGGAGTTTTAGACCCTGCTCGATGGCTCAACTTTAATTCCGAAGAAGAATGACAACCCGCACCGCAACTCACTAGGCAATCTAAGCTCGAATGAATTCATAAGAAACAACAGAAAACTCTCATTCGTAGCGGCCTATAAAACTTGTTTCGTTAACTGAATTGCTATATTATTCCATCAGGGCACTTGCAGGATAAATTGGATTGTTGTTGATCCTGCGACAGTACTCTTGACAAGGTTATCCGTACGCGCCCTCATGTACTCTTGTATAGAATACAGTACATCTAGGTTTCTGGCTTAGTGGGGCGATAGGCGTGAGTTACCTGCAAGTGCCCTGTAAGAAAAAATGTGGAATTGCTATGAGTCTTATATTATCAGCCAGCCCTGAAGAACTAAAGGCAGATTTTCTTTCACTACGAAATCGACTAGATATCGCAAAACTGCTTGACATTAACTTGCAGACTTTGATTTATCATTTGTATCGAGTGCCTGAGTCTAAGCGTTATAAAACATTTGAAATTCCTAAGAATCTCGGTGGTACTCGCACAATTTCTGCCCCAGTAACAACACTTAAAATCATCCAGCGAAAACTAAACCAAGTTTTACAAGGCATATACAAGCCAAGAAATGCAGTTCATAGCTATATACACCATAAAAGTATACTTTCAAATGTTAGTAAGCACTCACCAAATGTTCTTATATTTAATATCGATTTGAAAGACTTTTTCCCGTCGATTCATTTAGGAAGGGTTATAGGGTTGTTCAAACATTCACCTCTTAATTGTGACCCGATTGTAGCAAAGACCCTAGCCCAGATTTGTTGCTTTAATAGAGCACTTCCGCAAGGAGCACCAACGTCTCCCATCATATCTAATATGATTTGCGCAAAAATGGACAAGGAGCTATCACAACTTGCAAGGAAATACGATTGTAACTACACGAGATACGCAGATGATATTACATTTTCTACAGAAGATAGTTTTCCTACCGCCATAGTAAAATTCAATACAGATGGACAATTGGAAGTGGGCGATGAACTCAAAGAAATAATTAGCACTAACAGTTTTGAAATTAATCGCGATAAAGTAACGCTACGAAATAAGGATAGGCGTCAGATAGTAACTGGCCTTGTTATAAATGAGTTTCCCAATGTAAGGCGCGAATACGTACGGAAAATACGTGCTATGCTTCATGCATGGGAAAAATTCGGTTTGGAGGCTGCGGAGACCGAATTTCTAAATCGGTATTATAATCCTCGGCTACGAAATCCTTTAAGACAACCACCCAGCTTCAAACGAGTTGTAAAAGGAAAAATCGATTATTTAGGAATGGTCAGAGGCAAAGACAATCCTATTTATCTTCATTTCCGTCATAAATTAAGAGGATTAGCTCCAGAACTTGTAAAGGAACAAGAGACTCCGTTACAGTTTCTAATTAGAAATTCAAGAACAGTCCCAGCGAAACATGCAATTAGGCCTGTTGAGACTGGTGAATATAATACAGCAGAATTATCGGATTTGTTAAATTCGGTCGATTCTTCTTTAGAAGATAAACGGATTGGGGCGTGGGTTACATTTAAAGGTACAAGTCCCGATAAAATAGCTCAAGCATCACATAGTATGAGGGAAGTTTTGAGACAATTACTAGATATACTGGCACCAGATGAGGATGTAAAGGAAGCACCATGGTACTCTGAACCATCTGAAAGTCCCAAAGTTATAAGAAAGATGAGAGTTCGTTATATTTTGAGTGGACATAGTCAAATGACAAGTAAATCAACAGTTAATTTTATTGATTCAGTAGCTAAGGCTACGGAAATGACCCTTGAAAAATTAAATAGTGAAGCACACATGTACGGAAGTAGCATCGAATCAGTAGTGGAAACTTACCTTAAAGCATGTGAGCTAGTAATATTACTCATACTTATTCATAGAAATGTCTAAACCGTGGAATTATCAGCATAACCAAAACGGCAAATAAAATGAATAGACCCGTAAAAACCTACCCGACCATTGTCGCCTATGAGTAAGCCTCGAAGTTATCAGACGGAAGCAATTATTATCAAGAAGACCAAGCTGGGGGAGGCAGACAGAATCCTCACCCTCTACACCCCTCGTCTGGGCAAGATTCAGGCGGTAGCCAAGGGGGTGAGGCGCCCCAGAAGCAAGATGGCGGGGCACCTTGAGCTATTAACCCACAGCCTTATATCGCTGGCGCGCGGGCGCAATCTGGATACAGTAACCGGAACCCAGACCATCGACAGCTTCCTCCCCTTAAAAAGCGACCTGGAGCTTACTGCCCAAGCCCTTTATACGGTGGAGTTAGTTGACCAGTTCACCGCCGATGCTGAGGAAAACCAGCCCCTGTTTCAACTGCTGCTGGAGACTTTACACAACCTATGCCAACGGAGCAAGAATGAACTAACCCTGCGTTTCTTTGAGCTTCACCTATTAAACGATGTGGGCTACCGACCTCAATTGCTTAACTGCGTCTCCTGCCACTCACCCCTGAAACCCGTGGTCAACGCATTCGCCCCCGGCGCCGGCGGTGTGCTCTGTCCCGACTGCAGCCAGAGTCATCTGGCCTACCCCTTATCTGTCAACGCCTTAAAGGTGCTGAGATTTTTTCAGAACAACGATTACGAAACCAGCAGCCGACTAAGAATGAACCCAGAACTATTTCAAGAGCTAGAGGAGGTGATGAGAAGCTACATTATATACCTTCTAGAAAGAGAGATAAAATCAGCTGTATGGCGAGATAGCTTGAGAGGGCAAAGCAAGGGCATGGCTCTATTGGAGAATTCACCGCCTAGCTTCCGTAGATATCCCTAAAGCTTCTCGACAAGGTAGCAGATGAATGATATTATTTTCATGAATAGCATTTCACCAATTGTTTGTTCTACAACCTAAGTCATCATATAAAATATAAAGCATGTATTGCCATGTATTGTATAATATATAAGTGACAAGAAAGGAGAGATATGGCTGAGAAAAGAGAGGAGCTACCTAAAGAGGCGAAAGCAGAAGCGACAGCAGAGGCAAAACCAGTGGAACGCTCCAAGATTATGACAAAACCACTTCCTCAAATTCTGGATGAGATTGAGGAGAGCATCAAATTAGCTAATGCGGCAGCTAAAGATGCTCGAAACGCGGCAGAAGAAGCCCGCAAGGCTGGAGAGAAAGCGGCTAACGAGGCCGCCAGAGTGGCTGCTGAGGCGATTAGCAAGGTCGACCAAAGGGCCAAAAGCGCCCTGCAACTGGCTGAGCTATTAAAGTCGGCACTCCTTGAGGCAACCAGTGTTCTAGAGAAAAAGATCTCGGGTAAACAGAGCTAAAGGGTGCCCAAATACAGTTAATCAGTATAACCAACGAGCTGGGCTGAGATTATTTGCCTACACAGGGGTGGTGAGTTAAGATAAGGGCATCACAAAGTAAATAGGAAGTGTTACAGGGGAGAGGAACACTTATGAAAGGAGGCCAGGAAAATGGTTAAGGGAAATCCTAGGTCACCTGAAGCAAGCAACCCAGAAGAGCGACCCAAGATCATGACCAGACCGCTTCCCCAAATCTTAGATGATATGGAAGCGAATATCAGGGCAGCTGCAGAAGCAGCACGAAGAGCCGAAGAGGCAGCTAAGCTAGCCCGGCAAGCTGCCGTCTCTGCCACCAAGGCATCGGATGAGGCGGCAAAGAGAGCTGAAGAGGCCCGAACTGCCGGGGAGAGGGCAGCTGAGGAGGCTACCAAGGCTGCTGCTGAATCCGCAGCCAAGGCTGAGGAGACAGCCCGGGCAGCCACGAAAGCGGCAGCGGAAGCAGGGAGAAAATCCGAAGAGGCAGCAGCCGCCGCTAGAGCAGCCGCCGAGGCAGCAATGAAGACCTCCCATGGGGCTGCCGCTGCCGCCAAACAAGCCGCCGAGGCAGCAATGAAGGCTGCTGAAGAGGCTGCTGAAGAGGCGGCAAGAAAGGCCGAGGAGGCCACTCGATTAGCTGAGGAGGCTGCCGAAAGAGCTGAAGAGGCAGCAAACAAAGCCGAGGAAACAGCCCGGGGAGCCAAGTATGCTGCCGAAGAAGCCACCGCTAAAGCCGAGGAGGTTGACCTAGCCGCCAGAGCAGCTGCCGCACTTGCTGCCAAAACAGCTGAGGAGGTAGCAGTCAGGGCTGAGGACAAAGCGAGAGCAGCCAAAGGAGCTGTTGAGGAGGCTATCGAAGCTGCCGAAACTGCTGGCAAGCAGGCTGATGAAAGCGCGAAGGCAGCCAGAAGTGCTACCGCAGAATTATTAAAACAGTTGACCGCAGAAACTGCCTCCAAGGCTGAGGAGACAGGCAGAAAGACCAAAAAGGCAGCCGCGGCTGCCTTTCGAGCTGCTGAGGAACTGAGCAGAAAGGCTGAACTGGCTGATATAGCCGGCGATGAAGCTATCGCAGCAGCAGCTGAGGTCTCAGGCGTCCTCTCCGAGAGGGTTGATGAGGCAGGAAGAGACGCTAAGGATGCAGCGACCAGCGGCTTTAAAGTATCCGACAGGATTACTAAGAAGGCTGAGCAAGCTGATATCGCTGGGGATGAAGCCGTCGATGCGGCAGCCCAAGCCTTGCATAAGCTAATAGGCAAGGCAGAAGAGCTAGCCAAGGCTGCCGAAGCGGCTGCGGCTGCAGCAACCAAGGCATCGCATGCAGCCAAGGAAGCAGCTGAGGCAACAATGAAGGCGGTTGGTGCTGAAGCCGCCGCCAAAGCCGAGGAGGCTAAAAAAGCCGCCGAAGAGGCTGGTACCAGAGCGGTAGCAGCAGCGAGACAGGCTAAGGAAGCAGTAGAGAAAGCCGTGAAGACCTCCGAGGAGGCAGCTGCCGAAGCTACCAGAAAAGCCGAGGAAGCAGTTAAGGAGGCAACAGCCAAGATTGACTTAGTGCCAAAATTGGTGAAGCAAGTCATTGGCTCCAGGGAATTCCTGCTTATGATAGCGCTGGCCGTTGGCGGGGCAATAATTGCTGCTATAGCTATCAGCGTGGGTATATCCTCACTCGGTCCATGAAAAACCAGTCGGGCTACGCACAACTAAGAACGACTTCGAATCCTGATAAAGTTGGACGATATGTTATTATCTTTGCCCCCAGCGCTCGCGTGGGCTAATGGGGGCAAAGATAATTTAGTTTCCTTCTTATATTACATGAACGCCCCAGCCTTCGTGTATAGACACACTTGATGCCATCGGTTGCCTAACACCACAAGAAACCATATAATACCTATATAAAAGATGACCTCAAGACTAGAGCGTATAACTGAAAATCGACGAGAAAAGCTGGAGAGGGTCCGTGCCCGCGGCATCGACCCCTATCCTCACCGCTATCACCGCAGCCACACCACAGAACAAGCGGTGGCTCTACTCAAGCAGCAAGAAGAAAGCTCTGGCGAGGCTGAAGCACAGGCAGTCAATATTGCCGGCCGTGTTACCGCCTATCGCCCTATGGGCAAGATTGCCTTTCTCGATATCCGCGATGGTTCAGGAAAGATTCAGCTATCCTTTCACCAAGACCAGATGGATGAAGACAATGTTAAACTGCTTAAGGACTTAGACATCGGCGATATTATCGGGGTTAGCGGCAAGGTCTATCGAACCAAGAGGGGAGAACCCACTGTTGAGGTAGAACAGCTTACTTTGCTGGCCAAGTCACTCCAGCCCCTGCCAGAAAAGTGGCACGGGCTTAGCGATGTTGATAAACGATATCGACAACGCTACCTCGACCTCATCGCCAACGTCGAGGCTAAGGAAATCTTCCAGATACGCAGCCAGATAGTCAGCGGCATACGCCAATTCTTGGACCAACGAGGATTTATCGAGGTAGAAACACCGGTGCTGCACCCATCGGCCGGGGGTGCTCTAGCCCAACCGTTCATCACCCACCATCACGCCCTTGACCGCGACCTGTACCTGCGCATCGCACTTGAGCTTCATCTGAAGCGATTGATAATCGGTGGTTTCGATAAGGTCTATGAACTGGGGCGCACCTTCCGCAATGAGGGCCTCTCCACCAAGCACAACCCTGAGTTCACCATGTTGGAAAGCTATGAAACCTATGCCGACTACAATGATGTGATGAAAATGCTGGAGAAAATGGTGCACAGCGTCGGGAAGAAGGTTCTGGGTACAGACAGGGTCGAGTTTGGCGATGATACTATAAACCTGAAACCGCCGTGGCAGCGGTTAAAATTACGCAAGGCAATCGAAAAATACAGCGGCATCGACTTTGAAAAGTACCCCGATGCTGATTCCCTCAGGGCAGAGATGCGGAAGCTCGACATGGAGGTTGACCCGCAGAAGGACAGGGGCAGGCTCGTTGACGAGCTTCTCTCCACCTTTGTCGAGCCGAACCTTATCCAGCCCACCTTTCTCATCGACTACCCCATTGAGATGTCGCCCCTAGCCAAGACAAAGCCTGATAACGACCGTCTGGTAGAGCGCTTTGAGGCCTTTGCCGGCGGAATGGAGATTGCCAACGCCTTTACCGAACTCAACGACCCCACTGAGCAGAGAAAACGCTTCCTCCACCAGCAGAAGCAGCGCCAGGGGGAAGATGAGACCGTTGATGAAGATTTCCTGCAGGCGCTGGAGTACGGCATGCCCCCTACCGGGGGGCTGGGGGTGGGCATCGACCGACTGGTGATGGTGCTCACCGGCCAGCAATCAATCCGCCAGGTAATCCTGTTCCCCCAGCTAAAGGAGAAGGAGTAGAAGTAGTTTATCAAGGGAAGTCTGAGCAA
Organism: uncultured Dehalococcoidales bacterium; assembly: GCA_964496725.1. GTDB lineage: Bacteria > Chloroflexota > Dehalococcoidia > Dehalococcoidales > E44-bin46 > JAZGHN01. The sequence continues at coordinate 10,356 of CAZCAS010000006.1, read as the reverse complement.
AGCAAGAAATTAAAATGGAGGCATGGATAATATCAATAATAGGAGCTACAGGGGCGGTTTGCGCCGCTATTGCTGCATGGCGGTCTGCCAAGGCAACGAGGAAAACAGTATTGGCACAAATAGTGATGCAAATCACTAGCGCCTATAGCGCACCTGATATGGGTGAAAGTGTAAAAAGGCTCCACGATTGGAGAAATAAACATCCACAAGATTTTGCTCAGTTGTTTGAGAAGGGAATGAGGGAACCAAATAATATCACAGACCAGCTTAATGAAGATAGAAGGCGGGTTTCTCATTACTTCCATCAAATAAAGAGCTTGCTAGATTGTGGAGTTGTAGATGAGGATTTTGTAAAGAAATTGGTACAACCTGACCAAGTGGATACGCTGCTGGACGTCGTTGAGCCATTAGAGAAGGCAAAAGACCCAAACTACGACCATTCAACCTTTGACAGTTTTAGAAAAATATACCGTAAGGAGAGTTAAAGAGAGGCTTCGCCTCTCTTACATAACCAATCCCCCCTCTCCTTCAAAGGAGAGGGGGACACAGGGGGAGAGGTAGATAAGCAATTATGCTCGACATTAAATTTATCCGCGACAATGCCGACTTAGTAAAGGAAGCGGTAGCCAACCGTCAGGACAGCGCCCCGGTGGATGAAATCCTGCAGCTCGACTCGGAGCGTCGCCAGAAGCTACTGGAGCTGGAGAGCCTGAGGCACGAAAGAAAAAGGGTTGCTCAAGAAAGGGACAGGGATGAGGAAACGGTGGAGGAAGGGCGCGACCTGCGTGTTATGATAAGAAGTCTGGAAGCAGAGGTGAGAAACCTGGATGAGCAACTGAACATGCTCCTGCTCCAGGTGCCAAATATCCCCCAGCCCACAGTGCCGGTAGGCGAGGGCGAAGAGAATAATGTGGTGGTGCGCTCCTGGGGAGAGCCGAAAGCATTTGATTTCAAACCAGCCCCTCACTGGAAACTGGGGGAGAAGCTGGGCATCATCGACTTTGACCGCGGGGTAAAGCTATCAGGCACCCGCTTTTATGTTCTCAAGGGGATAGGCGCCCGACTTCAGAGAGCCCTTATCAGCTTCATGCTCGACCTCCACACCACCAAGCACGGCTACAAGGAGATATATCCACCGTTTATGGTGAAGAGGGAAGGGATGGTAGCTTCGGGCAACCTGCCCAAATTTGCCGACAACCTCTACCACGACGAAGCGGACGACCTGTGGTTTGTCCCCACAGCAGAGGTGCCCCTCACCAACTTCTACCGTGACGAAATCATCCCTCCGGGGAAATTACCTATCTACTATGTCGCCTATACCGCCTGCTTCCGCAGAGAGAAGATGTCAGCGGGAAAGGACACCCGGGGAATAAAGCGGGGACACCAGTTCGACAAGGTAGAGCTTTACAAATTCACCGAACCAGAGACCTCCAATGACGAACTGGAGAAACTGGTCAACGACGCGGAAGAGGTCTGCCAGAAGCTGGGGCTGTCCTACCGTATTGCCCAGCTGTGCACCGCTGAACTCGGCTTCGCCTCCACCAAATCCTATGACATTGAAGTCTGGGCTCCGGGGTGTGAGGAGTGGCTGGAGGTATCCTCCTGCTCCAACTGCGGTGATTTTCAAGCGCGGCGAGCTAACATCCGCTATCGTACCTCCGCCGAGGAAAAGCCGCAATTCGTCCATACCCTGAACGGCTCAGGACTGGCCCTGCCCCGCATCCTTATCTCCATCATGGAAAACTACCAGAACGCTGATGGCAGCATCCAAATACCCGAAGCCCTCCAGCCTTATGTGGGGGAGAAGATAATAAAGTAAGACAATCCTCAATAGCCATCGGCTTATTAGACCACTCTGCCCCAATCCACACAGGTACAGGAGGCTATAATGCGCTGGAAAGAACTGCAGGAAAAGATAACCAAATCTGCCCACGTCGATGAAGGTTTATGGTCAGACACCCACTACTTGCAGGCACTGGCTCAATTAAAATGGGACAAGCACGAACAGATTCCTAACAACATCGAAATATGCTGTAACCTCCTGGACAAACCACAGGGGAGTCGAATAGATAAGAGGAAAGTTGAGCAGGTGTTAGTGGAAACAGTTGAGCCGCTGGCTGACTGTGTTGAGGAGGTGCACCTGGAGCGACATGGCATGCTCAAAGCGGAAGACAAGGAGGCGTTCGGGGTGGGGTGTGCGGGGCAAGCGATACAACGGATGTATGACAAGCTAACGATTATCACAGGACCAACCAATGCCTCCACACTGCTTCATCTCAGATTCCCCAAACTGTTCGTGATTACGGACGAACCCATCAAGGCATACTGGGTAGAAGAGGTAAGACTGCATGAATTGTTCGGTCTAGAGAAAAACGAGCTATTCGGAGGCTATGGATACACCTTTATCTTTCTCCCCTTTATAAAGGACCAAGCCGTGGATGCTATTATGACCTACGCCAACGATAAAGGTGTGACCCCTAATCAAGCCATCGAGCAACTACGGAACCTCGATGGCCAAACCCGCACCATAGCCAGACTAATGAGCGAATATTACTACGCTATCACCAGATAATGATTAGTAAATAATACCTGAAATCACCCAGCCCTATGGGGAAAGGGCTGTTCAAGGAACAGTAACATCACGCAGCGGGTGGGGGCTATTATACCATATCTGGACTGCACACCAGCCATCCCTGTCATCAAAAACCAGCTTATAGTCGCCGGCGACCTCGGCGGTAAAATCAAACTCATATCCTTCATATCCGCCCCCAATGCGGCCGGCATCAATTACTTTCTCACCATTCGGGGCCTCTACGTAGAACACCAGAGTTGCCGGGATACGCCATCCCCGCGCCTCAAAAAAGGCAAATCTGCCCGCCTTCCAAATCCACAAACGAGCTTTAAACCTCTCTCCCTTCTCCAGTGTCACGGCGAGAGCATCAGTTGGGCCGGTATGAATCTCATCATAATACGGGTACTCTATAGCTTCGCTGCTACTTTCCTGTGACTTAGCAGCGCAACCACCCGTTACAAACAACCCTGCCACTATCAGCGATAAACCAATAACGGCTGATAGAAATAAACCTGTCTTCTTCACTTCATCCCTCAGTCCATCTGCAGTAGAGCGACCTTTGCCAGCTTCCAATTATAGCAATTTGCCCAGCTTCCCAGTATAATAACTGTTGGGGAGGGGTGTCCGAGTGGTCTAAGGAGGCGGTCTTGAAAACCGCTGTTCCCTTCTGGGGACCGTGGGTTCGAATCCCACCCCCTCCGCCATCAGTGAGGTTCAATAGACACCTTATTCAGCATGGCAATACCCATCGGATTCAGCTCGTAGCCTCTGACATAGGGCTTGACCAGCACATAGTTTTCACCGAACCACAACGGGATACAGGCAGCGTCATCCACTATAATCTGCTCCGCCTGCTGATATAAGGCCAGACTGGCCTCACCTTCCAGTTCCACATTTGCCCTCTCCAGCAAGGCATCCACCTCAGGATTGCTATATCCACCATAGTTATTCTCCACACCACTATGGAACAAAATATCCAGAAAATCCTGGGGGTGGGGGTAGTCAGCAATCCAGCCGAGATAAAACATCTCATCCTTTTCCTCGGCGAGGTTATACAGGAACACCTGCGGCTCCAGCTGCCTTACCTCTACCTCTACCCCCAGATTGTTGCGCCACTCAGCGATGATAGCTTCCAGCCCGCCTGGTATTGTCCCTCCCCAGCCCATAGTGGTAATGGTGATGGGCGGCAGATTGGATACATCGCCATACCGCGAGGCGGCGATTAGTTCCCTCGCCTTCTCTACATCATAATCCAGCCCCACCAAATCCTCATTGAAACCGGGTATGCCCGGGGGGAGAATGCCATCCGCCCGCTGCTGCATGTCCCTAAACACCAGAGAGACCAGCTTATCCTTATCAATAGCATGAGAGAAGGCACGCCGGATGTTGGCATCATCAAACGGCGGTTCCTCACAATTGAAACCGATATAGCTGAAGCTAAGCTCAGGGGAGACGGTCAGGTCTTTATAAAATGGGCCCCGCTCGTCGGTAACACGGTCGATATAGCTGATAGAGACACTGGTCACATCAATCTGGCCCAGCTCATACATATTCATGGGCACCCCACCCAACAATTGGAAGACCACAGAATCGACCCCGGCTACATCGCCGTAGTAAAGCTCGTTCCTCTCCAGAACCAGCAAATTCCCCTCCTCCCACTGCTTAAGCTTAAACGGGCCGGTGCCATTGGGGTGGCGCCACCACTCCCCTCCCGACTGCACATTAGCTCTATCAACAACAAAGGCGGTGGGATAGGCGAGCTTGTACAGGAAGTAAGATTTAGGCTCGTCTATGGTCACCTGAAGGGTATAATCATCAATAACCCTGACCCCGCTGATGTCCTCGCTTTCACCAGCCAACACCTCCCCCACGCCGACAATATCCCCCAGATAGGCGGGGGCCGTCTGAGAGCCGGTGGCAGGGTCGCAGGCTCTCTCCCAGGAATACCTGACATCATCAGCCTTAACCCCCCTGCCATCTTGGAATCTGACATCGTCGCGGAGATAGAAGGTATAAGTCCTGCCGTCGTCGCTGACCTTCCAGCTTTTGGCGATATCAGGCACCGGCTCCAGGTCATCGCCAAGTCGAACCAACCCACTGAATAGCTGCATTATATATTCGTGGGAAGCCATCTCACTGGAGATTGCCGGGTCAAGGGTATGTGGGTCAGTGCCATACAGGTTGAGGACTTCTCCAGCAACAGGGGCAGGCGCCTCCGTCTTACACTGGCAGCCAACAACTAGCAGGCTACATAACAAAACCGTGGAAAGGAGTATATATACGATTTTTCTCATCATTTAGCCAACCATCAAAATAACCCCTCCCGTTTCAGGCTGAGGTATTTATTATCGCAAATAATGATGTGGTCGAGGACATCTATGCCCACAATCTCCCCCGCCTCAGCCAACCTTTTGCTCAGCATCACGTCGTCCTCTGAGGCGGCGGGGTCGCCGGAGGGGTGATTATGAACAAAGATTACCGAGGAGGCAGTGGCAGATATCGCTTCCTTAAACACCTCCCTGGGGTGAACAATGCTGCTATCCAGGCTCCCCACCGAAATCTCTGCCACCTTTATCAACCGACTTCTGGTATCCAGCAGAAGCTCCAGAAAGTGCTCCTTTTTCCTGCCCTTCAGCCTGCCCCTCACCAAGCTCACCACATCCTCAGGTACCTTTACCACCGGCTTGTCGCCAGCCTCCGCATAGCCTTCCAGTCGGTTAGCCAGCTCAAAAGCAGCCTTAATCTGGGCAGCCTTAGCCAGCCCTATCCCCCTCACCTGAGATAGCTCCTCCACTGAGGCACCGGCTATTCCTCTAAGACTGCCGAACTGAGATAACAGCCTCTGGGCAGTTACCATCACCGACTCGCCGGAGACGCCACGACCCAGAATCAGAGCCAGAATCTCCTGAGCCGACAGGGCTTCTACTCCCAATTTCTGCAACCGCTCTCGCGGTCGCTCAGAAAGGGGTAAATCACGAATGGTAAACGACTTCTTTACCAAGCTCGCCTCTCTGACTAGTCCCAATAAACTTCAACGGTTTCAACCACCTCCGACGGCTCAAAAAGAATAGAGCCCAGGTCTTCTTTCAGCGCCTCGATATTCCCACGCCAGCTATTTAGCTGAGAGGGTGTCAAACTACCACCGCCACTCTTATATTCCTCCAGCGCCTCATTGTAGGCGTCCATGCTTTCCTTATAGAACTGGGCTCGTCTGTGATAGTCCGTATAATAATCGTAGCTGAAGAGGCCAGAACGGGTGGCATAGGTCAGCGAACCCCAGAACTCATCCGGGTCCCCGGTACAGGCGATGTACTTGGACTTCACCGCGTCTAAATAGATTAGCCCATATGGCTGACCTGTCTTGACGTACGCTATCGTGTCAGCCCCGGTATTATCCACATAGATTAGCCCCTCATCAGTGGTGTCAAAAGCATTGAGGGCGTGCCCACCCCCACTGGAAAAGCCCAGCTCCACATAGGCACACCTCATACCATATCTCCAGGCACGGTCTCGGAGGGTTATGGCAAACCCGGTACAATCAAAACTGTTCTCAGTATAGGACAGTGTATCAGTATCATCCAGCTCAAGGAATTTCTTCAGCTCCGACCGGGTCGGGTCTTCCAAATCAGATTGCTTCAGCCTCTCCAGAGAATTCTCGTAATCGGTTTGCAAGTCCGTATAGTCGTCCTGCAAGCTGGCAAAGCTGGCTTGCAAGCTCTCGTAATCACCCTGCAATCCATCATAGTCACCCTGAAGTGCCGCCAAGTCTGCCTGCAGGGTGTCAATTTCACCCTGTGCACTGTCCATACTGCTCTGTAATGCGCTGTATTCCTCCCGGGACACTCCAGAAAGGCAAGAGGACAGGGAAAACAATAAAACCAACAATACCGAGACACCTATAATCGCTTTCTTTGTCATCATTGCCTCCAGGCTGTTACTCGACAACACCCGCCAATGTTAGATGCCTGTTTAACGACCGTATCATTCAGCAATCCAACCCTGCCACAAGGCATCCAAGCCATCCATATCAAAACCATAAACCTTTTCCAGAGCTCCGTCATAGCTGCTGCCCTGGCTAAAGGTATTCAATAACTCCAGCATCTTTCCCCGCCCATAACTGGTGATAAGAAAATCGACCAGACTATAGCTTTGAGCATAGGAAAGGGCGGACTCCTCAGCATAAGCGGAAAAGGGGCTCGACAGGCTGCGCACCGAGATAAGCTGGCCCCCGGCTATGGCATTGTTGAGAGTGGCGACAAATACCGACTCAAGCTCCCCCTCCATATACATAGCTAACCCCTCATCAAGCCAGGTAGGAAGGTCACTATAAGGGTTAAGTGTCACCTGATGTACGACCAGATGGGTCAGTTCATGGGCAACCGCCCTCCTCCCCCAATCAAGCTTATCTGGAGATATGCCGATAGTGATAATACCAAATCTGCTAAAGGCTGCCCCTCCCGTCCACTCTTGAGGGAAAATCATCGCCCCCTGCAGGTCCTGGGAATCAGCGTAGACATAAATCTCAACCTGCTTCTCAAGCTCGGTGCCAGTGTCCTCAGCCAGCCGAACCAATGCCTCTTGAGCCGCCTCCATCACCTGCTGAGCGAAGGAATCATCTCCCTCATACCAATATATGCTCACTCCACCCTCAGTTAAACTACGCCAGGGATAGCGGTCATCGTCGAAATCGACCTGAACTGGCTCAGTGGCAACCCTATCGCCTCTGGCATCCTCCACCGTCCACCAATAAGTCACATGGGACCCAGGGGGGAGACCACCCGTTTTCCTCATATCCCAAGACCAATCCCCATCAACACTGGTATCAGGGTCAACCTCAATACGTACTTCACTGGTTACCCGAGCGAAGCTTGCCTGGTCAACCCGATAGTGGAGGCGAACATCGGTAATGTTGACGTCGCTCTCCGCCGATAGACTAAAGTTGAGCGTATGGGGGAAATCCGCCTGAACCGAGCTGTCCACTACGGCTAGCCCACCCTGAGCCTGAGCCAAAGCAGGACTCAATAACGGGAGAGAGAGACAAGCGACTAAAGCCAGTATGCTGAGTTTCCTAATCATCTCTCCTCACCCATATGCGCTCGAAGATAGGCAGTGATAAAGCCATCTAACTCCCCATCCAATACCGCAACGGTATCGCTTGTTTCATAATTAGTTCTATGGTCCTTGACCATCTTATAGGGATGGAGGACATAACTTCTAATCTGGTTACCCCACCCAGCAGCGATACGCTCCCCCTTAAGCTTGGCTCTCTCCTCAGCCCTCTTCTCCAGCTCCAGCTCCAGAAGTCGGGAGCGGAGTATCTTTAAAGCAATTTCCTTGTTCTGATGCTGAGAGCGCTCGCTCTGACAGGTAGCCGCCAATCCCGTGGGCAGATGGGTCATCCTGACAGCACTGCTGGTTTTCTGCATGTGCTGTCCCCCCGGCCCACTAGACCTAAATACCTCAATCTTCAAATCATCGGGGGCTATTTTGACATCGACATCGGTTTCCGCTTCAGGCATCACCTCAACCAGCGAAAAGGAGGTATGCCGAGCATAATCGGCATCAAAGGGAGAGAGCCGAACCAGACGATGGACCCCGTGCTCCGACCTCAGGTAGCCACAGGCGTAATCGCCACTGATGCTAACGACGGCGCTTTTTATCCCCGCCTCATCCCCAGGGGAAACATCCAATACCTCAGCCTTATAACCGCACCGCTCCGCCCAGCGAAGATACATCCTCAGCAGCATCTCCGTCCAATCCTGGGATTCCGTACCTCCAGCGCCGGCATGAAGAGCCAGTATGGCATTTCTGGCATCGTACTCACTGGTAAAAGCCATCTCCAGTTCCAGGGAATCAAGGTAGGAAGCTACCTTATCTACTTCAGGCTGAATCTCCTCCCAGAGCGACTCATCCCCCTCCGCCAGTGAGGCTAATTCAGCGATATCAGCCACCTCTTTCTCAAGCCCACGCCACTTTCCCACAAGCTTCTTCTCCTCAGCTAACTGACGCATGATATCCTGCGCTTTAACCTGGTCTGACCAAAAATCGGGCTGCGCCGATTGCTTCTCCAAATCGACAATTTTCTTCTCCCTGGCAGCAATGTCAAAGATACACCAACGCCATAGATATCCTAGACTGTAAATCCTTTAGTTTGTCCCTTAATTCTTGCATCTGTCCTCAGTAAAAAGCCTCCCTTGATAGCCCTCCTCGGGCATTAAATTTCCTCCCGCTGCCAAGTGAGCCAGTCGAGTAGGCTCAGGCAAGCGGTAACCTCGGCAGCAATTCATAACCCAGTGAATAGCAGTTTTAAGGTCAATCTTATGCCCTATAGAGACATAAACAGGCTTCACCCCCAGCTTGGTGCGCAGGGCTACTCCTATAATATCACACCTATCCGCTATTTCAGCATAGCTACCTGGCTCGGTACCCGGCGTTCCATGTACACCGCATAACAGAGATTTAGCGCAGCCGATAGTGGGCAAACCCAAACACAGCCCTAAGTGAGAGGCAAGCCCGAATCGCCGGGGATGGGCAATTCCCTGACCATCAACCAAGACGAGGTCAGGGGTGATACCGAGTTGCTCGCAAGCGTCGAGGAGCAGTGGCGATTCCCTGAAAGACAAAAAGCCAGGGATGTAGGGGAAATCCAGCTTGCCGCTTACTACCTTTGTCTCCACCAGTCTAAGTTCGGGATACTGCAGGACAACCACAGCACCGGTGGCCCTACCCTGTCCTCTCTCCGCCGATATATCTACACCGGCTATAAAGCGAGGAGCAACCACCTCGCTATCTCTAGACACCTGCGCCGCCAGCCGGGCCTGTATCTCTGAAGCTTGAGTGGTACTAACCTGCCACCCATGCAATCTGTTTACTTTCACACCCTGATTATAGCTACCGTATAACCTTCTGACAACTACACTTTTAAAAGTGGGGCATGCATTGTTGACAGCTGAGCAATTATATCGCATAATAAGGACTGCAACAGGACCGCCAGCATGGTAAAGATTAGACTACGACGCACAGGCGCAAAAAAAAGGCCAAGTTATCGACTAGTAGTAGCTGATGCCCGAGCTCCCCGCGATGGAGCATTTATTGCTATTATTGGTCACTACGATCCCCTAGCCGAGCCAGAAACAATAGTCATCGACGAGGAAAAAGCATTGCATTGGCTGAAACAGGGGGCACAGCCAACTGCAACTGTCAATAGGTTATTGGCAAAAGCAGGCATCACTGAAAAATTCAAAACAGGCAAGGAGAAATCATGAAAGAACTAGTAGAGTACATAGCCAAATCAATAGTCAACTCACCCGACGACGTAGTAGTCACTGAGGAAAGCGACGAAAACGGCATAACACTTAAGTTGCAGGTCGCTGATGACGATAAAGGTAGAGTCATTGGCAAGCAAGGGCGAATAGCACAAGCTATACGCGCCCTAATCAGGGTAAAAGCAGCCAAAGCAGGTACCAGGGCCACCCTCGAGATTCTCTAAAAATAGATCATAAAAGTTCAAAAAGCTGCTAATTCAAGCAAGATTTAGCAGTTTCACTATTTCAATCGCTGTCAGCTCACACTGAACTCTTTGCTATCAAGCATATCTTACAAACAACATCAGCTGAGATAGAGCAACCACCATAATCGTGGGTGGGAGCGCATATTTGAGAAACCTCTTCCAGGTAATAGGGTAACCCTCCCTTCTAGCAATGGCTGTTCCCACCACGTTGGCTGAGGCTCCGATAGGGGTAGCATTACCCCCAATATTTGCCCCCAAAGCCATAGTCCAGGCT
>CAZCAS010000005.1:0-28568 GCA_964496725.1 uncultured Dehalococcoidales bacterium | reverse complement strand
CCCACGACCCGCTGCTTAGAAGGCAGCCGCTCTATCCACTGAGCTACAGGGACGGTTTATTTATATTAAAATGTAGCACGAGCTGAAGGCGAGGTCAAGATAAATGCTTTTAGCCCTGAGTTCCGGGTGCTTGTAGTTATGCTCCCCTTTCGGCGAGGAGAGAGAAGTAGGTAACAATTGCTCCTGCGATACAAATTCCGATAAAGATAGATAATAGGGCCTGCTTGAACTTCATTCTAAAAATTGTAGCAGCAAGCGAGCCTGTCCAGGCACCACTTCCCGGGAGGGGAATAGCCACAAATAATGCCAGCCCAATTCGCTCATACTTGTTTACGATCTTTCCCCGTCTTCTGGTGCGCTCCTCTAGCCAGTTAAACCATCTTTTAAAGATGCCGATTTTGCTAAGACGCTTGGATATAGCGCCGAAGAACAACATCAGGAAGGGCACAGGGATAAAGTTGCCGGCAATAGCCATGGGGAGGGCATAGTGCCAGGAGAAGCCAAACTTGTTTATCGCCAGTGGTATCGCCCCTCGGAGCTCGACTATCGGTGAGGCGGAGACGGCAGTTACTATAAGTTCCTTCGAGAAACCTAGATTGAAAAGGGTATTGAGAATACTGTCCAGAAACACGTTTTCCCTAGTATTTATTCCTCATAATTGTAGTTTTGTCCGAAGACGGTACTTAGCGAGTGTAGCAAATGAACGTGATGGCGTCAAACTAGCTTATGGCGGTTAGTTTGACAACCGTCAGTTTCACTGTTAGTATTGGTGGGTTTCTTAATTCAACTTTGGGGGTAAAATGAGTGAAAAAAAGACTATCAGGGACATAGATGTTAGCGATAAACGGGTCTTGGTTAGAGTTGATTTTAATGTCCCACTAGACGAGGAATCAGGAGTTATTACTGATGATAGTCGAATTCGAGCTGTAGTACCTACTATTAAGTATCTTATTGACCGAGGGGCTAAGATTATTCTATGCTCCCATCTGGGTCGGCCCAAAGGAAAGGTTGTTGAAAAACTGCGATTAGCCGTTGTAGTCCAACGCCTGTCCCAGATTTTAGGACATAAAGTCGAGTTTGTCAGAGAGTGTGTTGGTTCTGAGGTGGAGAAAGCGGTGGGAAATTTAAGCAATGGCAATGTTTTACTTCTGGAGAACGTTCGCTTCTACCCTGAGGAAGAAAGGAATGACGCTACCTTTGCTCAGTCTTTAGCCCGGTTGGCTGATGTATATGTTAACGATGCTTTCGGTGCCGCCCATCGAAACCATGCCTCAGTGGTCGGCGTTGCTAGTTATCTGCCAGCGGTAGCCGGGCTGCTACTGGAGAAGGAGATCAAGACCCTGAGCGGTATTCTGAAGAATCCTGACCACCCTTTCATCGCAGTTCTGGGTGGAGCCAAGATAAGTGACAAGATTGCTCTGATAGAGAATATTATGGATAAGGTAGACTGTGTTTTGATTGGTGGTGGCATGGCTGCTACCTTTTTAAAAGCTGAATCTTACGAAGTGGGCTTATCTTTGGTGGAGGAGGATATGGTAGAAATGGCGGCAAAATTGGAGGGAGAGGTTGCCAAGGAGGAGAGATGTTTTCTGTTACCTGTTGATGTGGTTGTTGCTGATGAGATTAGCCCTAAGGCCAAGGTCGATATTGTATCTGTGGAGAAAATACCACCCCAAGCGAGGATTGTAGATATAGGCACCCAAACTATAGAAACCTTCGGCAAGGTATTGCAAATGAGTAGAACAGTTTTTTGGAATGGTCCCATGGGTATATATGAGATACCTCAGTTTTCTAGGGGCACCCAGGATATGACTGAACTTATAGCTGCTCTTGAAGCCACTACTGTTATCGGGGGAGGTTCCACAGCTGAGATAGTAACTAAGTCAGGGCTGGCCCATAAGATGGATTTCATCTCTACGGGTGGTGGTGCCTCGCTCAAGTTTCTGTCAGGCAGAGCGTTGCCGGGGGTCGAAGTCTTGTTGGATAAAGATTCACGACAAGAGAAATCTTAAAGGGGTTTCTTATATGACGTTGTTATTACCTGATTTGGAACTGGTAAAGACAATAACCAGACCTTCACCAGCTAGGATTGTGTTATTGGTTATTGATGGGCTGGGGGGATTGCCGCGTCCTCAAACAGGCAAGACGGAACTGGAGACGGCTAATACACCAAACCTTGACCAGTTGGCGACCGAGGCTATATGCGGTGTTATTGACACGGTAAGTCCGGGGATAACTCCAGGAAGCGCCCCGGGTCACTTAGCTCTATTTGGTTATAATCCTTTTACCTATAATGTTGGGCGGGGTGTGCTAGAGGCAGTGGGGGTGGATTTTTCTCTTGAACCGCAGGATATAGCCGCTCGTGGGAATTTCTGTACCGTAGATGATGCTGGTTTAGTTACTGACCGACGGGCAGGACGTCTCTCCACCGACAAGTGTACTGAGCTGAGCCGTTTGCTTGATGGCTTGGTAATAGATAATGTAAAAATCTTTGTTTCTCCGGTAAAGGAGCATCGTTTTATAGTGGTATTTCGGGGAGGTGGGGAACTTCGTGCTGAACTCACTGATTCTGACCCGCAACAGACAGGGGTGGCTCCCAGGGAGATTGCCCCTATCCATGCGATGGCGGCTAGAACTGCTAGTATTGCTAATCAATTTGTAGCTCAGGCTAAACTAACCCTTGCTGGGCATCATCCGGCCAATATGATTCTCCTCCGTGGCTTTTCCCAGTGCCCACAGTTTCCCACCATAGGCGAGATTTATAAATTAAGGCCAGCAGCTATTGCCAGTTATCCTATGTACCGGGGACTGGCCGGACTGGTGGGCATGGATGTTCTGAAGACGGGAGCCAGCGTTGAAGATGAGCTTTTGACCCTGAAAAAGAACTATGCCGATTACGACTTTTTCTTTGTACATGTAAAGGGTGCTGATGCTGCTGGTGAAGATGGTGACTTTGACCGAAAGGTTAAGATTATAGAGGAGCTGGATAGAGCTTTACCTACCTTGGTGGATATTAAGCCCGATGTTCTTGTGGTTACCGGGGACCATTCCACACCAGCCTTGCTTAAGGGGCATAGCTGGCACCCGGTGCCTATCCTCCTACGTTCTGAGTGGTGCCGTCCCGACAAGGTGTGCCAGTTTTCTGAGTCGGCTTGTTCTGGTGGTGGGCTGGGGCGGTTCCCAGCGATTCATGTTATGATGTTGGCTATGGCTAATGCCCTGAAGCTAACTAAGTTTGGTGCTTGAGAGGATAAGATGCGGGTACCTTTTATTGCCGGTAATTGGAAGATGAATACGACGATAGGGGAGGCGGTGGAATTGGTCGGTGAAATGCGCCGGGGACTTGATGAAGTCGTCGGTGTTGAGAAGGTAGTATGCCCACCGTTTATTTCTCTGGCAGCGGTGAAGGAGGTGCTCAAGGGAAGCTCGATAAAGTTGGGGGCACAGAACCTGTACTTCGAGGAAAAGGGTGCTTATACGGGAGAGGTTTCGCCTTTGATGCTTGCCGGCCTGTGTGATTTTGTTATCATAGGGCACTCTGAGCGCAGACAGTATTTTAGAGAGACGGGAGAGATTGTTAACAGGAAGGTCCGGGCGGCGCTGAGAGTTAGGCTTAAACCCATTCTCTGTATCGGCGAAAGATTGGAGGAGAATGAGGTGGGGAAGACAGAGGAAGTAATAGCTGAGCAGCTAGGCTCGTCTCTATCTGGGATAGGTTCTGTTGATAGCTTGATTATAGCCTATGAACCGGTTTGGGCTATTGGTACAGGCAAGGCAGCCATAGGCAAACAGGCAAATGATACCATCGGCTTTATTCGCTACAGCGTTGCCCGATTGTACAATGAGCGCATTGCTAAAAAGATGCGTATTCTCTATGGCGGCAGTGTTAATGCTGCTAATGCCTCCGAGTTTATCAGTCAACCTGAGATAGATGGTGCCTTGGTTGGCGGAGCCAGCCTAAAAGCCAGTGAGTTCTTGCGCATTGTGCAAGTAGCATCGGAAATTAGACAGGCAAGATGAATCGTCTTGTGGCTATAGTTGGTCCTACTGGCGTAGGTAAGAGCCATCTAGCCATCCGACTGGCCCAGGGTTTTGATGGTGAGATAGTAAGTGCTGATAGCCGACAGATATACCGCTATATGGATATTGGTACAGCAAAGCTGACCCCTGAAGAACTATTTCTTATTCCTCACCACCTCATCGACATAGTCGATCCTGATGACGATTTCAGTCTGGCTCGATACCAACAGCTGGCCTACCGGGCTATCAAGGGCATCCAGCAACGCAGCAGATTGGCTATCCTGGCGGGCGGCAGTGGGCAATATGTATGGTCGGTGCTGGAAGGATGGAGAATACCACGGGTACCTCCCGATGTAAAGTTCAGGCATATCTTGGAGGAGAAGGCAGCCAGGGTGGGCGTGGATGAGCTTTATCAGGAGTTGGCGAGGGTTGCCCCGCTGGTGGCGAGGAGAATTGACCGACATAATGTGCGCCGGATTATTCGGGCCCTTGAGGTGCATAAAGGTACAGAGGCTTCGCTCTCTCAAGTTCAATATAAGAAGGAGCCGCTTTTTGATACCCTTATAATAGGTCTAACTATGGACAGGGCCAGGCTGTATCGGGGAATCGATTTAAGGGTTGACCAGATGATAGAGCGAGGCCTGGTAGCTGAAGTAAATAAGCTACTGAATATGGGTTATGACCTTGACCTGCCCTCTATGTCTAGCATAGGTTATAAGCAGATTGGCATGTTTATTAAAGGTGAGCTAAGCCTGGATGCTGCCACCCAGCAAATGAAGGGTGAGACCCACCGCGTTGCCAGACATCAGTATGCTTGGTTCAGGTTGAAAGACCGCAGGATTGCGTGGTTTGATACAGAGCGTGATGTGGATTCAGAAATCACGGCCACCCTGGCCAAATTCGTTGGCGGGGAGATAACACCCGACCTCACTTAACTTACCAGCGCGCCATTCCGGTCTACAATCCAGGCAGCTATATCCCGTGGCTTGTTAGACTCCCAGAAAAGGTTTGCCTCCCCCACGGGCTTGCCATTCACCATTTTCTGTATGTTCATGGTGTACTTTCGTCCCTTGCTGGGGTAGTTAGGGTTCGGCTCAATGATGACTAAGTCGCCTCCGTAGAATTCTGGTAGCTGATGTCTGATGCTCTGTCCCGGGCCGAGCTGCTCTATCTGGCTGGCCAAAATGTCCTTTGGGGATAACTTCTTCCCCGCGGGTTTTGGCGCCTTCTGAGGTTTAGCCTCTGTTGAGACTGCTGGCTTCTTTTTCCAAAACATTTTTCCTCCTTAGTGCCCGCTAGGTTCTAGCTTGCATTCTGGGCAATCACGGCATAAAATGTATACATAGCAAAATTTATAATGATATAAATATGACATCTTTGTCGTACATATTATATGATATTTATGTCGTAAAAACAATAGTTTTGGAGAGATTATGCCAGAGTGGGCTTTGCTCAGCAATCATGGCCTTGTTCTTCTTTTCATAGCCGAGAAGCCTCATGATACAACTCGGGAAATAGCAGCCGAGTTAGGTATAGCTGAGCGCTCTGTCCAGAGGATTGTGGCTGATTTAAATTTGGGAGGGTATATAACAAAGGAAAAGGTGGGGAGGCAGAATCGATACCAAGTTAACCGCAAGAAGTCATTGCGTCACCCTACTAAAAAGGACAAGCTTGTCAGCCATTTACTGTCTGACATTGTCGGCTGAGGCTCCCCCAAGATTGAGCTTGGTTTGCCTGGTAGGCTGTTCTGGATGTGTTTGGTAATCCTGTCAGCAGTGGGAGACATCTATCTTACAGGCTGCTATTTATAGCTAATCCTAGCAATATTTGACCCTTGAATTAACCTTCTGTTCTAGGCTATTATTCATTTACAGGTTTGTTGCAACTAGATAGCAAGATATATTTGGTCATAAACTATGGAATTTACCAAACTGCAGAGTGTCGGCAATGATTTTGTCCTGGTGGAGACCGATGATACCCGGCGCAACTGGCCTAAGGTAGCGGTGGCTATATGTGACCACCACTTTGGCGTTGGCGCCGATGGCTTATTGCTGCTGTTGTCCTCGGATAACGCTGATTTCCGGATGCGCATATTTAACCCTGACGGCTCCGAGGCTGAAGCCTGTGGCAATGGCTTGAGGTGCCTGGTTGAATATGTGGTAAATAGAGGGCTGGTAAACAGCGAAGCCCAGGAAATATTGGTAGAAACAATGGCTGGCATAAGGAGAGCCAGGATTTGTAGGGTAAAGGGTAAGCTAGCTAAGATTCAGGTCAGTATGGGGGCGCCGAGGTTTGTGGCTGAAGACATTCCGGTGGTAGTAGAGGAGGGTGGCGGAGGATTAGTTGACATAAAGTCAATGCTGAGCTGTACGGTTACTGTAGCGGGCAGAGAGCTGCCTCTGAACTTGGTCTCTATGGGAAATCCCCACGCTGTTTACTTTTATCAGCAGCCGGTATCTGATTTCCCTTTGTTGGAGATTGGGCCAAAGGTTGAGCATCTATCCATATTTCCAAATCGGATAAATTTTGAGGTAGTCAACGTGGTGAGCCGACGGCGAATAGAGGCTCGTGTTTGGGAGAGAGGGGCAGGAGAGACCATGGCTTGTGGCACTGGTGCTTGTGCTATGGCTGTTGCCGCCCAACTGCACGGCTATATTGATAATGAAGTAGAGATAAAACTAGCCGGAGGCGTGCTGGAGGTCAAGTGGGATGGGGTGGGGGAGGTATTCATTAGTGCTCCTGCCACAATAGTATTCCGTGGAGAATGGTTAAGCGAGGTGTAGATAAATGAGATTAGCCAGGCGAATAGAAAAGCTGCCACCTTACCTTTTTGTGGAGATTACTCGGAAGATTGAGGAGAAAACGGCTAAGGGTGAGGAGGTCTTTAGCTTTGCCATTGGTGATCCCGATATGGCTACTCCCCCCAACATAATTGAGAGGCTGTGTCAGGCGGCACAAGACCCGCCTAATCATCGCTACCCGGAGACCGCGGGACTACTGCAATTGCGTCAGGCTATAGCCGAATGGTATAAGAAGCGATTTGGCGTTTCTCTTGATGCTGATAAAGAGGTATTGCCTCTCATCGGTGCTAAGGAGGGCATTGCTCATATTCCCTTATGTTTTACTGATACTGGGGATATTGCTCTGGTGCCAGATCCATCCTATCCACCTTATGCCATGGGTACTATTCTAGCTGGTGGCAGGCCTTATTATATGCCGCTTACCGCGGAGAATAATTTTCTCCCTGACTTGGGTGCTATTCCGGCCCATATCCTCAAACAAGCTAAACTGTTGTGGATAAATTATCCTAATAACCCCACCGGTGCTGTGGCTGACCTTGGCTTTTTCAATAAGGTGGTTAAATTTGCTGGCCAGCATAATCTGGCTGTCTGCCATGATGGGCCATATACGGAAGTTGCCTACGATGGTTACCGCCCGGTTAGCTTTATGCAGGCAGATGGGGCTAAGGAAGTGGGCGTGGAGTTTCACTCTCTATCCAAGAGCTACAACATGACCGGCTGGCGGGTAGGGATGATGGTGGGTAACGCCACCATGGTAGATGCCCTGAGAAGGGTTAAGTCTAATCTGGATTCGGGGATTCCCCAGGCAATTCAATACGCTGCTACTGAGGCTTTGACCGGACCCCAGGATTGCATTCAGAAGCATAATGATATCTATCAGAAGCGCCGTGATATAGTGGTTGATAAGTTGAACAGGATGGGGCTTAGCGCTAGAGCGCCTAAGGCGGGACTTTATGTCTGGGCTAAAGTCCCCGAAGGATATACTTCTGTGGAATTTGCTAACGACCTGTTGGGGCAGGTTGGAGTGGTAGTAACCCCTGGAGTAGGTTACGGTAAGGGTGGTGAAGGGTATGTGCGATTAGCCTTAACCATCCCGGATGCGGTGCTGGTTAAGGCATTGTCGCGGCTGAGTGAGTGGCGCGACCGTAAAAAAGTGGGGCTTAAGTCGAGGAGACGGGAGTCAACTTGACATAAGGTAGGAGGGTTATTATTACGGGAAGGACAGTTGTTACCCGAACGCCTCCGGAGAGGGCGTTTCTAGTGGCGGTAGCGGCCAAAGGGGGCACCGATAGATGGCAGGTGGAGGATTCATTAGAGGAGCTGGCTCAATTAGCCGGCACAGCCGGGGTTGAGGTAGCCGGAAAACTCAGTCAGCGGTTATATGCACCTTCAAAAACACATTATCTGGGCAGAGGCAAGCTGGACGAATTATTAGCCCTGAAGGATAGCACCAGCTATAATGTGGTGATTTTTGATGATGAGCTCTCACCGCTCCAGCAGCGAAATCTGGAGAGCATTCTACAGGTAAAGGTAATTGACCGTTCCGCTTTGATTCTGGATATCTTTGCTAGGCGGGCCAGAACCCGTGAGGGGCAGTTACAGGTAGAGCTGGCTCAGCACCAATACCTTTTGCCTCGCCTTGCTGGTCAGTGGAGTCACTTGGAGAGGCTGGGTGGTGGCATCGGCACACGGGGCCCCGGAGAGTCACAGCTTGAGACTGACAAGCGACTTATCAACCAGAAGATACATCGCTTGAAAGCGCGGCTTGAAGAGATAAGGAAACATCGTGCCCTCTATCGCCAGCAGCGCAGGAAAAGCAATATTCCGGTAGTAGCCTTAGTAGGTTATACCAATGCTGGTAAAAGCACCTTGCTCAATGCTCTGAGTCGGGCTGATGTGTTTGTGGAGGGCAAACTCTTTGCCACTTTGGATCCGACTACCAGGCGACTGGCTCTTTCCGATAACAGGACAGTGTTAATAACCGACACCGTTGGCTTTATCAGAAAATTGCCGCCCGCTATTGTAACTGCGTTCCGGGCAACCCTTGAGGAGTTGGCTGAAGCCAGCATGCTGGTCCATGTGGTTGATTTGACTTGTCATAATGCCGCAGAGCAATGTCAAACAGTGGAGGATATTCTTGCCGACCTTAATATAGCGGATAAGCCGAGGATTACGGCACTGAATAAGATTGACCTGCTGCTGGATGCCGACAAGGATTGGGGTGGGGAGGAAGCGGTAGGTTATCTTGCTGATGGACGCGCTCCTTTGGATGAAAGTACGGTGCTTATTTCTTCTGTCAGGGGTTGGGGGCTAACCAGGCTTTTGCGGTTAATCGGTTGCACCCTGGACGAAACGGCTAAACCCGTTTGAGACCTCTCCCTAAAAAAGACGCGCTGTAATCGAAATTTAAGCCCCTAAAAATTCTTTCGAGTGTTTTTATACCTCTGGAGGTAGTATTTAAAAATCGGCCCCGTATTTTTGCTGTTCTTTTCCCTTTCCGCCGGGGCATGTTTTGTCGAGACACATCCGGTAAAAGGGTTGGGTAATAACTTTACATAATAACCAGAGCATTTGACAAAGGTGCTGTTATTGCTGCAGCAGCTCGGAAGAAACTATAATAAATATACTGACAAAATGCCTGGAGGTAGAACGTATGTCGGAGTCTTCAAAAGATATCGCTAATGTTAAGCTACCATCTCCCGAAAGTGTGATTGTTGTGGTGAGGGATATAGACAAGACAATCGAGATGCTTTCGTCAAAATGGGGTATCGGCCCATGGGAGAGAGATGAATATGCTCCAACCAAGGATGAACTGCTTGTGGGTGAGCCGTTTAAGTTGAACTTTGCCTTTACTAAGCTGGGGTCATTAATTCTGCAGCTTACCCAACCGGTAGAGGGAAAGACCATCTGGGCTGACTTCCTGAAAACTAAAGGAGAAGGGTTGTTCAGCTTTTATTATAGCCTTCCTAACTGGGAAGAAACTGTTGAGCGTTTTAAAAAGAAAGGTATGAAGATGATAGCCGGTGGCATATACGCAGGGAAACGCTGGTGTATTTTTGATTTAAAGCCCGGGGGCATAGTTGCGGAATTCGGGGAAAGCTGAGCAGAGATAAATTTGCGTCGCACTATATATGTTATGTGAAATAAATAGGCAGAACGAGGCTAAAACCCTGAAATGGCCACTTCCCTGCTAACATAATAGAAAACAAGAAAAGACATAGATTGGTAACAAATGCCGTCTGTGTCTTTTCTTTAACCTTTATTACTTATTGCGTTGCCAGATAATAACCGGTCGGCTGAGCGGCGGCTACCCCAGAAAGCAAAGAGAAAATGGGCAAAATATTATGTCAATTATTCTAGGATACCCTGTTGGGGAAAATAAAAGTGGGCTCGGTAGGGTTCGAACCTACGACCAATCGGTTATGAGCCGACCGCTCTGCCACTGAGCTACGAGCCCGCAAGGTGAAAAAGGCAGGTAATGGTAACTTGTTTATCGGATAAATTATATTGTCTGCGACTTTTACAGTCAAGCCATCGTTCTCAGTTCCCGTGCGATTTCACCCAGGTGAACTTGCTGTTACCATGTTTCTGGGCTAGAATGGGCTTAGGGGGTGGGAAGTGATAACGCTCACTCCGATAGAAAATGTAGAGGAGACCATCCTGAAGTCCTTGCGGCTGGTTTTGGCAGAGGTATTTGGCCAGGAGACGCGGATGGGTGATGAAATAACTATGCCTGAGGAAGTCTACAACCATAGCCGCGACCAGTATCTTGCCTCCGCTTTGCTCTCCCTCATTCCCCTACCCGACCCTGGTAGCAGGACTCTTGGAGTGGCTGACGTTGATATTTTTTCTCCCGGCCTTAATTTCGCCTTTGGCATAGCGGATACCGCAGGCAGAAGAGCCCTCATCTCTCTGCGACGATTGAGGCAGGAGTTCTATGGCTTGCCCAAAGACGAGGAACTCTTTTGGGGGAGGGCGGTTAAGGAGGCGGTTCACGAGTTAGGGCATACCTATGGGTTGGGGCACTGCTCTGATGCCACCTGCGTAATGCATTTTTCCGATACCCTTGGAGACACAGACCACAAGAGCTGGGATTTTTGCCCTAACTGCCAAAAAAGATTACCCTGAAAATATATAGGTTAGAAATTTTATGACAGAGGAGATAGAGCAATGTCTACTTATATAATGTTGTTCAATCTTACGGGGGCAGGCGTACGCAACATTAAGGATAGTCCTAGCTTTATTGACACAGCCAAGGAAATTTTTAATGACTTGGGGGCAAAGGTAAAAGACTTTTATATATTAATGGGCCACTATGATATGGTCTTCATAGTTGAAGCACGCAACTATGAAACTATAGCCAAGGCTGCCCTCACTCTTGATTCGCTAGGCAACATGCGTACTGAAACCCTTCGTGCCTTCGGTGAGGATGAATACAAGAAAATCATTGCTCACCTGCCGTAACCGATTATTCATTGTGATCTAATGTGGTTACACCCGGGTGCGGAGCAGTGAGATCTAGCAGGTCTAGCAGCTTTCACTGATATAGAGCTCTCCTGCCAATAACCTCCTGCTTCTCATACCACCTCTGAACAGCCTCCGCTACCCCATCGGGATTGTCTTGAACTACCAGCAGGTCGAAGTCATTTTCAGAAATGAAACCTCTGACCAGGACACAACTCCTTAACCACTCCAGGAATCCATTCCAGTAGTCGCTATCGAACAATACTACAGGGAAGGGTTTTATCTTATGCGTTTGCATCAGGGTAAGTACCTCGGTCACTTCGTCAAGTGTGCCTAATCCACCGGGCATCATAACAAATGCCGAGGCGTACTTCACCAGCATAATCTTGCGAACAAAGAAGTGATCGAATGTTATTGAATGTGTAGTATAAGGATTACAGATTTGCTCCTCCGGTAGCTTAATGTTCAGTCCAATTGACTTGACCCCTGCTTTTTGGGCACCTTTGTTGGCTGCTTCCATAACACCCGGTCCGCCACCTGTTATGATTGAGAAGCCTATCTTACCTAAGCGATGTGCTATCTCCTCTGTTTGCCCATAGAGCTCATCCCCAGCTCTTATCCGCGCTGAGCCATATATACTAACCGCCGGCTCTATGCCAGCAAGTTCATCAAATCCTTCTACCAGCTCGCCTATTATGCGGAACATTCGCCACGATTCTTCTTTAGCCAATTCATTTATTTCATATTCGTACTTCATGTCACCCTCCGAAATACAATGGACCTTTGTTGTTACTCCAACACAACTTCTGCTCTATACTCTGGTACTGATGTGTTCCAGCCTGTTTTCTTCTGCAGGAAGATGCTAAAGTTTTGGGATGCTTCAGCCTCCCCGTGAGTGACAAAAGTCCTTACAGGGTTCTTCTTTAAGCCGGAAAGCCATCTGAAAAGTTCATCTCTATCGGCATGAGCAGAAAAGCCGTGTATCTGGGCTACTTTGGCTCGGACGGGATAGTAGTTGCCTAAAATCCTTACCTTCTCTGCCCCCTCAATGATTTCCCTGCCCAGTGTGCCCGCTGCCTGATACCCTACAAAAAGTATGGTATTAGCTGGCTTGTCAATATTTTTAATCAGATGGTGTTTTATTCTCCCTCCGGTACACATCCCTGAGCCAGCAATTATCATGGCGCCGCTTTCTATGTCATTGATTGCCTTTGACTCGTCCACTGTCCTGACCATCTGTAAACCGGGAAAGTCAAAGGGTGAGTTACCATTATGAACCAGTTCAGCCATCTCCCTGTCAAATAGGTTGGGGTGCTGCTGAAACACCTTTGTAATGCTTACTGCCATTGGGCTGTCAAGAAAGACTGGCAATCGTGGTATGCGTCCTTCCATAAGTAGTTCATTCATGTAGTAGAGTATTTCCTGGGCTCGTTCGAGAGCGAAGCTTGGCACAACTATATTGCCCCCGGCTTCCAGGGTCGAATTAATTGCTTGAGCGAGTAGATTGCCATTCTCCCTCATGTTTTCATGTATCCTGTCGCCATATGTGGACTCTACAATAACATAGTCGGCGTCGCTGAAGATGGTGGGGTTTCGTAATATCGGGGTGTCCCACCTGCCCACATCTCCTGAGAATAGTATTGTTCTTTTTTGAGCACCCTGGTTAATCGAAACCTTTATCATCGATGAACCGAAAACATGACCAGCATCGTGGAATTTAGCCTCAATTCCGTTGCCTACTTGAATAGCCTCTCCGTATTGCACAGGTGTGAATAAAGATAAGCAATCCTTTGCTTCCTCAGAGGTGTAGAGCGGGATCTCGGGGAAGGGAGCCTTTCTCCCTTCGCGCTCGTGCCTTTTGCGCTTGAATTCGGCGTCTTCTTCTTGAATCTTGGCAGAATCAAGTAGCATAATTTCAGAGATGTCAGAGGTGGCGCCAGTACAGTAGACTTTCCCTTGGAAGCCATCACGAACCAGCTTGGGTAACAACCCGTTGTGGTCAAGGTGCGCATGGGTTAACAGGACTGCATCTATGGTATCGGGTGGGATAAGAAAGGGGTACCAGTTTCTATCCCTGTATTCCCTTTCCTGGAAGAGCCCGCAGTCAATCAGGAGTCGAGTGTCATTGCACTCGAGGAAATACCGCGAGCCGGTAACAGTTTTTGCTGCTCCTAAAAATGCAAGCTTAATCTCCATAGCTCTGACTATAGATAATAAGGTTTTTCCACGATAATGTCCACTTGATTCAGTGGTTGCTGTGTAGCTGCTTTACAGGTGATGGTGTTACAATAACGCAACGCTGATATTTTTACAAAGCCATTAGAATCCAGCCGTTGTGGTGGTACTTATTAACCACTGCGTTGGTACCTATACCCTATTGCAATAGGCTGTTTAGTGGGTGATAATAGCTAAAAGAGGGAAAATGTGAGGGTGAACTATACCCTGATGAGACGGAAGATATTTAAGGGTGTTATAGCGCGGTGCTTATTAATTGCGCTAATCTTAGCAGTCTGCCTAATCGCTGTCGGCCCTAGCCCGGTATTTGCTTACAGCTTTGAGCGCTATCTGGACATTGACTATGACATAGGACTCAGCCGGACTAGTATCTCTGGAGGTGAACCCTTTTATGCCACGCTCGGCGGCGGGGTAACTTGCAAAAAGAACCTCCCGGTGAGGGTAACTGAGGGATACATGATATCCAGTGTTGTAGCTGAACATCAGGAGGACCATATCGTGGTGACCCTGAACCAGAGCTATAGAGTTGACATAGAGCCGTTCCCTAGCAGGGTAGGTGAAGGCACTCAGTTTAACGAGCACGTTCCTCTGGTGTTCCCCAGTGAAAGCGAGCCTGGAATATACAATTTAGAGGCCAAACTTATCAAGGCTGAAATCGACACGTCATTTGGGTGGATTGAGGTCACCTCTGGTTTGCCCACATCTGAAGTAGTAGGTACTGTTAAATATGAACCGGTAGAATCGGAATCACCAGTAACTGGAGTTGTCGAACCAGTGGAGACACCGGCAACCTTTGCTGTCGATAACCTGTCCATAGCTCCATCTGAGGTTGATGCTGGAGAAGAAGCAACCATCAGTATTCTTGTTACCAATACCAGCAACCTGAGTGGAAGCTACGATGTAGTCCTTAAGATAGACGGGGTGGCGGTAGCTACCGAAGAGATAACCTTAGAGGGTGGTGCGAGTAAGACAGTGCCTTTCACCACTACCCAGGATGTCGCTGGAACCTACTCGATATCGGTTGACGATTTATCAGGGACACTGGAGGTTAAGTTGGTGCCCAAAGTGACCACCGGACAACTCATTGGTATTATAGCTGGGTCAACCGCCGCTGTTGTTGTAGCACTGATAATCAGACGCCGCCAAAGGTCACGAGTTTGAATCCTACCTTCATCACCTTCGTCTCTCCTGATGGCTTACCCCAGAACTATGCCTCTGAATAAAGCATAGGCACCAAAGATATAGAGCCCGATTAAGACTGGGGTGTACCAGCTAATGGTTAAGACCTGACGTTTCCGGTGGAGTCGGAGGCCAAGGATGACGATCAGGCTCATAATTATGGCTACTGCTGTGGTAATAAGGTGTGCCGATGAGACTAGGGAGAGGAGAGCTCCCTGCCTATAGGCGAGGTCCACCGGTGCGATAATGGCAATGTTAAACATGTTGCTGCCCAGTATGTTGGCTACCGCCATGTCTATCGCCCCCAAACGGAGGGCGGCGATGGTAACCACCAATTCTGGCAGCGAGGTGGAGATTGCCAGAAATAGAGTACCCACAAAGCTGGCATGCCAGCTGTAGGTGACAGCAAGCTCATCACCGATGAATGCCAACCATATTCCTGCACCGATAACGGCTGCCGCTGCTAGGGCGAATCTGCGATACACTGTCTTTAGGGGGAGCCCAGCATATTGAAGGGGGATAGCCTCTGCTAGTTGTGCTTGAATATCGCGCTCAGAGCGGAATATCCACCAGACCCCTCCTAGATATAACAGTGAGATGATGATACTGGGGCCTCCTACTCCTGCTACGGCGAATCCGGGGAACCTTGCTCCGGCGAGTATGCTTCCAGCAGCGATGGCCATAAGTAATATGCCTATACTTGCTGATACCATATGTCTTGGGCTTGCTTGGCTCAATATGGGAACAGGGCGGTGGAGGATGTCCACTATAGCTAGTATGGCAATATTGAAGGTGCAACTTCCCAAGAGGTTACCCAGGGCTAAGTCGGGGAGCTTGACTAAAGCGGCGGCGCTTATCCCCGTAACTAGCTCAGGTATAGAGGTAATAGCTGCCAGGAGCACCAGCCCTATCCATAACCTCCCCAGCCCTGTCTTCTCAGCAATAGCATCACCGTATCGGGCTAGCCTTGTCCCGGCGAATAATATGATAATGACACAGGCGGTAAACTTTAACCAGACCAAAGATGGGCTCCCATATGCCCTATTATACTATCTTGTGTCCCAAATGCCAGCTATCTATCCTTCCATTTTAGTTCTATTTACATTAAAATAATCGGGGTGGAGAGGTGTCCGAGTGGTTTAAGGTGCCGCTCTCGAAAAGCGGTCTCCGCGTTAGCGGAGCGTGGGTTCGAATCCCACCCTCTCCGCCAGCCTGCGGAATGAGAAAATATGCCAAACTCTAATAACAAAAAAGTAAAAGTATCAAAACAACAATTTGCGGGACTATTGGACTATTGGCTATGGGGCTTTTTGAGTGAGAAGGCTGTCAAAAAAACTGCCAAAGATTTCGGTTTTAAGATTAGAAACAAAAAGGATTTTATTAAAATATTTGAAGAACTGTTTATTCTAGATATGTGGCTGATAGTTTACACTTGTGAACGAATAATATTTGAAGATGAAGGTAAACGGAATGAATGTTTAGATATATTTCACCATTTGGAGTATGGCCGTTATCTTGGAAAAGAGGAGAAAAGTTTTAGCGATTGGATGATGTCAATTGCTGCCAGATACGCTGAATACGGTAAGGCTAGGGAAACGGAACACCCATCAACTCCGTTATGGGTAGTGGCAGATGTATTCAACCAACGGTTATTCGGGAAAACACAAGAGGACTTAGGTGGTCAAACTAAAGTTATTATTTACATGGGATTTTTTGTGAAACACTTAGGGGAATCGATATTGTATCATTATGATATAGACTAAGTGCCAATAGTAAGAAAATCTTTGTGATTTCTTCCCTTTTATTGTGGAGAGGTGCTGGAGTGGTCTAACAGGCGCGCCTGGAGAGCGCGTGTAGCCGTAAGGTTACCGTGGGTTCGAATCCCACCCTCTCCGCTTCTTATTTTTTATTAGGAGCCTTCCCTATGTCAATTGTCAGTAGTCCATCTCTGTGCTAGAATGCTCTCGGAGTGAGCGACAAGGACGTTAAATACTGGGTGGGCTTTAGCCTGATACCGGGCATCGGCCATGTGAGACTGACCCGATTGGAAAACCACTTTGGTGACTTGGAGAAGGCATGGCGTGCCGGGTCGGCTGATTTGAAGAAGTCAGGGTTGGATAGTAGCTCGGTCCGCGCCATTACATCGCGGCGACCTCAGATCTCTCTGGAAGCGGAGATGGATAAGCTGGACCGCTACGGGGTAAAAGTGCTTACCTGGCATGACCCTGATTATCCTCCTCGCATCAAGGAAATACATGATTACCCTCCAGTACTTTATGTCAGAGGCTCCCTGCTCCCTGAGGATGAGTGGTGCTTGGCGGTGGTAGGTACCCGTCGGGCTACCGTTTATGGGAGGCAGGTAACTGAAGAGATAGTAGCTGACCTTGCTCGGAATAAAATCACTATCGTGAGTGGTTTAGCCAGAGGGATTGATTCCATAGCCCATCGGAGTGCTTTGGAAGCCGGTGGCAGGACTATTGCCGTATGCGGCTGTGGGCTTGATATTGTTTACCCTGCCGAGAATGCCGGGCTGGCTCGCAGGATTATTCAGCAGGGGGCGTTGATAAGTGAGTATCCGCTGGGCACTCGACCCAGGGCTGATAACTTCCCACGGCGCAACCGCATAATGAGTGGGCTGAGTCTGGGAGTGCTCGTTACTGAGGCGGGGAAGACTAGCGGGGCTATGATTACCGCCAATCTGGCACTGGAGCAAAATAGGGATGTGTTTGCTATTCCTGGCAGTATCCTCTCGCCGGCCAGTAATGGCACCAACCATCTTATCCAGGAAGGGGCTAAGCTGGTTAGCGACTATAATGATATCCTGGAGGAGTTGAACCTGACGGCGGTAGCGCATCAGATGGAAATCAGGGCGATTGTTCCTGCTTCTGATACCGAGGCATTGTTGCTCAAGCAACTAAGCGCTGAGCCAGCTCATATCGACGAGCTTTGCCGCTCAACCGGTCTTTCGATATCGGAAATCAGTAGCACCCTGGCTATGATGGAACTTAAGGGTATGGTGAAGCAGGTTGGGAGTATGAATTATACTCTGGCTCGAGAAGCAAGAGAAGCATACAGGGTAAAGGTGGATTAGGGGCTATGAAGAACTTGGTTATAGTTGAATCGCCGGCCAAAGCTAGAACGCTGGGTAAGATTTTGGGTAAGGGCTATAGTCTCAAGGCTTCAATGGGTCACGTAAGAGACCTGCCCAAGAGTCGGTTGGGAGTAGATATAGAGCATAGCTTTGCGCCTAAATATGTGGTCTCCAGGGAGAAGAGAAAGACGGTGGCGGAGCTTAAGCAGGCAGCCAGAGCAGCGTCTAATATATATCTGGCCACAGACCCCGACCGTGAGGGAGAAGCTATCTCCTGGCATTTACTGGAGGTAACTAAGTCGGATAAAACGCCTTTCTTCCGCGTCGTCTTTCATGAGCTGACCGGAGAGGCTATTAAGCATGCCTTCAAAAACCCCCGCTCCATAGATATGCAGTTGGTCAACGCCCAGCAGGCACGGCGCATCCTGGATAGGCTGGTTGGCTATAAGCTCAGTCCCCTGCTCTGGCGGAAGGTGAGGAGAGGACTTTCTGCGGGCAGAGTTCAGTCGGTGGCATTAAGGATTATTGTTGAGCGGGAGCGGGAGATTGAGAAGTTCGTTCCAGAGGAATATTGGGTCATTGAGGCGGAGTTAGTTCAGAAAGCACCTGCCCAGGCACCGACCTTTCGGGCGACACTGGTCGGTCTCAGTGACGGCACCAAGCTGGACATCTGTAATGAGAAGAAAGCGACTGAAGTTTGCGATGAACTCAAGCAAGCCGCTTACAGCGTGGCTAAAGTCAAGACGAAGAAAGCAACCCGTCAGCCAGCTCCACCGTTTATTACCAGCACCATGCAGCAGGAAGCCTGGCGTAAGTTTCGCTTCAGTGCCAAGCAGACTATGGCTATTGCCCAGCAACTTTATGAAGGTTTGCCCATCGGCAATGAAGGCAGTGTGGGGCTTATCACCTATATGCGCACTGATTCCACCCGTGTAGCCCGTCCCGCTGTGGCTGAAGCCAGAGAATTCATCACCGATAGATATGGCGCTCAATTTGTTCCACCCCGCGCTCGCTCCTTTGCCACTATGGTAAAAGGGGCGCAGGAGGCCCATGAGGCTATCCGCCCCACCAAGGTCTGGCGAGAACCTTCCCTGATTAAGCCGTATCTTAGCGCCACTCAGTTTAAGCTATATGAGCTTATCTGGAAGCGAATGGTGACCAGCCAGATGGCAGCGGCGCTATTTGATAATACGACTGTTGATATTGAGGCAAAACGTCCATATGCCAAGTCTAAATACCTGCTTAGAACTTCAAGCTCTGTCACCACCTTCCCCGGATTTATGATTCTTTATACCGAGAGCCGGGACGAGGGCGAGGAGGAGGGAAAGAAAAGGCCACCCCTCCCCCACCTGGAGAAAGGGGATGAACTTAAGCTTATTGGGCTTTTCCCCGAGCAGCGTTTTACCCAGCCTCCCCCCCGTTTTACTGAGGCCACGCTTATCAAGATGTTGGAGCAGTGGGGCATCGGGCGCCCCAGCACCTACGCTCCCATTCTGTCCACCATCCAGGAGCGGGATTATGTTAATAAAATTAAGGGGAGATTTCAGCCCACTGAGCTGGGGTATGTGGTTAATGACCTCCTCGTTGAACATTTCCCTGACATTATTGATGTCAAATTTACCGCCCATATGGAGGATGAGCTGGATGAAATAGCCAGCGAGAACAGGGATTGGGTGAACGTGGTTCGGGGCTTCTATACCCCCTTTGAAAAAGACCTCAATGATGCCTCCCAGCTTATGGAGAAGGTGAGGCTACCCCAGGAGCTGGTCGAGGAAACCTGTCCTAAATGTGACAAGCCGTTGGCGGTAAAGATAGGACGTTACGGGAAATTCCTCGCCTGTAGTGGTTTCCCTGAGTGTAAATTTACCAAACCATTCCGGATTAAGATTGGCGTCAGCTGCCCAGAGTGCGGCAGTGAGCTGGTGCAGAAGGTAAATAAAAAGAAGCGCACCTTTTATGGCTGCAGTAACTACCCCGATTGTAAATTTGCCAGCAATTTTAAACCCCTCCCCTACCCCTGCCCTACCTGCGGTGGACTCCTCACCGAGTATAGGGGGAAGTGGGCGAAGTGCACCAAGTGCCGGTATCAAGGCAGACTCCAAGAATCTGAAACATCCACAGGTAAAAAATAGTATTTCCCCTATTTTTTCGTCTCCTATACCTCTAAAATTTATAGTTCTAGTGGTAAGATTTTTCATTTTATTTTGCTAAAAATGGTAAATAATCTTGACATTTGCCAAATATTGTGTTAGAATAACCACTCGGCGAGTAGATATTTTCCCAAGGAGGCTTCGATGAGGCGAGTAAATAATAATGAAACCGCGGAAGAGAGATTTAAGAGAATAGCTACATTAAGAGCTAACGCTATCCTAGATAAAATCAGGATATTAGGCAATCTTTCCAATAAGAAGGCATATAGCTATACGGAGGAGGATATAAACAAAATCTTCTCTGCTATAAATAAACAGCTTAAAGAAGTCAGAGCAAAATTCGACTCTAAGAAAAAAGAAAAGTTTAAACTTTAAAGAGGGGGAGGAGCAAAAATGAGCGGAGGAAAAACGTCAGGTCACAGGCTACACGATCTAAAGTTCATCGTGGCAACAAGAGCGTTAGACCATTTTAGTGTCAGTATGTATAGCAAATATCCTAAGGCTATTGGCGAGCTAGTAGTAAATGGTTATGACGCTGATGCTAGCTATGTAACCGTTAATATTAAAGCTGGGTCAGGACTTACTCCGGAGGAAAAGCTTGCATGCGCTGTCTTTGGAGATAAGGGGCAGGGTAAGATCGTCATTCAAGATAATGGCGAGGGAATGGATGAGCAAGATATTCGGGAAGGGTATATGTTCTTGGGCTCAGAGCAAAAACGAGCTACTAAACGAACTCCCATTTTTCACCGCCTTCCTATTGGCAACAAGGGGATCGGCAAGCTTGCTGGCTTTGGTATCGCGAAGAGAATAGAAGTTAGGACAGTCAAAAATGGTCAAGCTTTTGAATTTTATCTAGACCGAGATGAGCTTGGAAACACTGAGAAGATGGGAAAGTTAAGAGAGCCCATCCTAGACCGAGCCTCGATGGAGTTGAAAGAGTTTGAGGCCAAAGGTGAGCCCAGTGGAACCACGGTAACGCTCAGGAAACTCAGGCCAGAGTGTGGCAGGATAGATGTAGAGAAGGGGTGATGGCTCACTTGGCTCATGAGCTGCCTTTAGGTAAAGACTTTAGGGTAATGGTAAACGGTCGCCCTTGCGAACCAAAATACATTCCGGCTCGCAGGAAAATCACTGTAGACCATAAAGATCCGGTCTGTGGTCATATTGTTGGAGAAATCATTGTAGCCACAAAAATGCTTAAAAGACCTGGAGTTTTCACTACGGTAAGGGGTCGCGTTGTTGGAGAGCCGAGTCTCTTTGGTTTATCACCGACTTCATTTACTTACCACATCGGTGACTTGATAACTGGTTCAGTAGAGGTTGCAAGCTTTGATCCAGAGGATAGAACTGACGAGATGCCAGTTATTAAAACAGATAGAGAAGGTTTTGTTGAAACCCATCCCAAATATGTGGCCTGCGCCGATTATATGAAAAAACTACTTACGGACATATGCAGGGAAGAGGAGAAGAAACACCAAGAAAAGGAAGAAGCAGAGAAAAAAGCAAAAGTTAATGAGGCTATAAGGCAAGTCACTGAAGATTTTAATGCCTATGACGAACTTCTGAAGAGTAAAGCTAGGCAAGAAAGCCAGATAAGAGGGAGAGAGGACGAGGCTGGGCGAAAAGAGATGTGCCCTGACCTGCAGATTGAAACTAAAAGACGGTTGGGAAGACATAGAGAGCACCAACCTATCCCGCCCAAGCTCATGAAAGAGATAAAAGCTATTCTTGGCTCAGGACACCTGCGCTTTAGGAACCAAACTTATGAAATAAAGCTCCATCCTTTAGGTGAGGATTGGCCTGAATGCGATATAAGACATCAGGAATCGCTCATACTCGTTAATCTTGACCACCCCGCATATGAACAAGGAATAAAAGAGGATTGCATTGAGATAGTTGTCTTTAGGGCGATTGCGGCTCGCTTCGCTAGGGATGAAAGTGACTCCCCTGAAGAAATGTACGACCAATTGGATGAGATGATCAGGTTCCACGCTGAACGTATGAAGAAAAGAAAAGCCAAACGCAAGCCAGAATCATCAACCGAATCTGAGCTCTTGCTTTCAGAATAATCAAGGCATATTCATTTGCTAATTATATAGGAAATCTTGTAAAGTTAACTCTGTGCAAGAAACCTTTAATAAATATATAAACTATCTTGAAGCGGAGAAGAATGCTTCCCCCTACACCGTGCGCAACTACACCACCGACCTGCTCGGCTCAAAAAATATAAAGGGGTTCTTCACCTTTCTCAAGGAAAAGGGATTGAATTCGCTGGATGAGGTGGACAGGGCTGTCATGCGTGAATACCTTGCCTATCTTGCACAGCAGGGAGTGGTCAAGCCCAGCATTGCCCGCAAGCTATCGGCTATCCGTTC
Source organism: uncultured Dehalococcoidales bacterium (assembly GCA_964496725.1). Classification (GTDB taxonomy): domain Bacteria; phylum Chloroflexota; class Dehalococcoidia; order Dehalococcoidales; family E44-bin46; genus JAZGHN01. The sequence continues at coordinate 6,253 of CAZCAS010000005.1, read as the reverse complement.
CTTTTGTCGTTACCTTTTGCGGGAGGGGATGATGGCTACCAGCCCGGTGGCTGATACCTCTTCGCCCAAGTTGGATAAACGCTTACCCTCCTTTCTTAGTGTGGATGATATGAAGCGTCTGCTCAGTGCTCCCCATTCATCTGACCCTGTGGGGCAGCGCGACCGGGCTATAATGGAGCTGCTTTATGCCTCCGGTCTCAGGGTAAGCGAGCTGGTGAAACTGGATACGGGGCAGGTAGCTCTCGATACCAATGAGATTCGGGTTTGGGGAAAGGGGAGCAAGGAGCGGGTGGTGCTGATGGGCGAGCCAGCAGCCGAGGCTTTAAATACCTATCTCAGTCAGGGTAGAGCCAGGCTTCTGGACATTAGGAAGAGCAGTGCCCTGTTTGTTAATCGATACGGGAAGCGCCTCACCGAGCGAAGTGTCCAGAGGATGTTGCAGAAATATGCTGATTTGGCTGGCATAAAGAAGAGGATTCACCCGCATCTGCTACGGCATACCTTTGCTACCCATCTTCTTGATGGGGGTGCTGATTTAAGAGTGGTCCAGGAGCTTCTGGGGCATGCCAGTTTATCCTCCACCCAGATCTATACCCATATAAGCAAGAGTCAGGCGAGGAAGGTATATCTATCGGCTCACCCTATGGCGAAGAAGGATGATGAGCTTGAAGAATAGACTGCGAAGGTTGCGTCAAAGGCTCATTGAGAGGGAGATTGATGCTATCTTCATCTCGCAACCGGAGAACAGGCGTTACCTTTCTGGCTTTGATGGTTCGTCAGGTTATCTGCTAATTACGGCTCAAATTGCGATTTTAGCCACTGACTTCCGCTATATTGAGCAGGCCAGGATTCAAGCCCCTGACTATGAGGTTTTTCAGATAAAGGGTGATATCGAGGACTGGTTTCCCAGCCTGACGGCTGGGTTAAACTTGAAAAAGCTGGGATTTGAGGCTGGGCACGTCGCCTTTTCACTCCATCAGCAGTTATCTGATATACTAAATGAAGTGCCATCCCATCCCCGGCTTATCCCAGTGGACGGGCTGGTGGAATCTCTCCGGGCGATAAAAGAGCCCGGGGAGGTCGAGTTGATAACCAAGGCAGTAGCCATAAGTGATGCTGCCCTGGAGCATATTGAAGGCGAGATTGATGTCGGCATGAGTGAGAAGGAAATAGCCTGGGGAATAGAGAAGTTTATCCGGGAAAATGGTGGCGAGGCTGTCCCCTTTGATATTATTGTTGCTTCTGGGCCCAATTCGGCTCTACCCCACGCTAAACCTTCATCGCGTCTTATCCAATCTGGGGAGCCAGTGATAATTGATATGGGAGCTAGGTTTGGCGGTTACTCCAGCGACCTCACCCGTACCGTCTGCCTTGGCAATCCTGACGAGACATTTAATAAGGTATATGATGCTGTGCTTGGTGCTCAACTGACGGCAATGGCTGAAATCAGGGAGGGGATGACTGGTGAAGAGGCGGATAGGACAGCCAGGAAAGTCGTCGAGCTAGCGGGCTATGGCGAGGCGTTTGGGCATGCGCTGGGACATGGTATTGGGCTGGCGACACACGAGTTGCCGCGCCTTGGCCCGGGTTCGGTGGGCAAACTTGCTTCGGGCGTGGTATTTACTATTGAGCCCGGCATTTATCTTGCTGGTTGGGGTGGGGTGAGAATTGAGGATGTGGTAATAATGGAAGACAGTAGAGTCAGGGCTATCTCAAAAGCCCACAAAATGGGGGTATAAGTATAACATGATAACTACTGGTGAATTAAGGAAGGGAATCACAATCGAGTTGGAAGGGCAAATATATCAGGTCCTTGACTACCAGCATATTAAGATGGGGCGTGGCAGTGCCCAGGTTCGTCTCAGGCTCCGTGATATTCGTGGTGGTCATACCATTGAGCGAACCTTCCAGGCCACTGAGAAATTCGAGCGGGCTCGCCTTGAATATCGCAGTATGCAATACCTCTATAATGAGGGCAACTTGTATTATTTTATGGATGAGGAGAACTTTGAGCAGGTTTCCCTCGATAGCGGTCAGCTGGGTGATGCCATTGATTATCTGAAGGAAAACATGTCTCTACAGATATCAAGTTATAAGGGTGAGTTGATAGGGGTGGAGATGCCGATTACCGTTGAACTTGAGGTAGTTGATACCGGCCCTGGTTTTAAGGGGGATACAGCCTCCGCTGGCAATAAACCTGCTAAACTTGAGACTGGCATTACCATTCAGGTGCCCCTGTTCATCAACAAGGGGGATATCATTAAGGTTGACACTCGCACCGGTAGCTATCTGGAGAGGGTCAGTTGAGATAAATTGTTGAAAGCCGACCTTCATATTCATACCAAATATTCACTGGACTGCAATACATCCCTGGAGCAGATTGTCAGTCGCTGTGAAGAGATTGGAATAAATTGTATTGCCATAGCTGACCATGGTACTGTTGAGGGGGCGCTGAAGATGCAAGATATAGCCCCCTTCCCGGTGATTGTAGCTGAGGAAATACTAACCCCTCATGGTGAGATTATGGGGATGTTTCTTAGGAAGGGCATATCTAGTGGCCTATCGGCGGAGGAGACCATATCCAGAATCAAGGCTCAGGACGGATTAGTGTGTATCCCCCACCCCTTCTCTGTATTCAGAGCCTCCGCTCTGGATACAGAGATACTGGAAGAAATAATAGAGCAGGTTGATATTATTGAAGTATTTAATGCGAGAAGTATTCTCCGCCGCTCTTCGGCTAAGGCACGAGTCTTCGCCGAAAAGCATGGCATCCCGGGCAGTGCCGGCAGTGATGCCCATACTCCTCTTGAAATAGGCAACGCCTATGTGGAGATGCCTGAATTCAACGGCAAGGGTGATTTTCTGGACGCCTTGGCTAAAGGCAAGGTTTTTGGGCACAGGACAAATCCTTTAGTTCATATCAATAGCGTCTGGGCTAGGCTAAAAAGCAATATTAAGATAGAAGGGTAAGCTTTGTATCAAATCGGCTGGTTTTCTACAGGGAGGGATAAAGCGGCTAGGGAGCTGTTACAGGTAGCGCAGCGTAGTATTGAGCGTGGTGACATTAAGGCTGAGATAGCCTTTGTCTTCTGTGACCGCGAGCTTGGTGAATCAAAAGAAAGTGACCTGTTCCGCAAACTGGTTGAGGAGTATTGCATTCCTCTTGTCACTTTCTCCTACCAGCAATTTAAGGCTAGAGAAGGTACTGCTTGCAGCCAGCAACAGGGAGGTTTGCCTCAATGGAGGCTTGACTATGACCAAGCGGTGATGAGTAGATTACAGGCTTTCCATCCTGACCTGTGTGTTCTGGCTGGTTATATGCTCATTGTCGGTGGGGAGATGTGTCGGAAATACAATATGATTAACCTCCACCCTGCGGCTCCGGGTGGGCCGAAGGGAACCTGGCAGGAGGTAATCTGGCAGCTAATTGATAACAGGGCTAGAGAAACAGGGGTCATGATGCATCTGGTAACCCCTGAACTGGATGAGGGACCGCCGGTAACCTACTGTATCTTCCCTATCAGGGGCGAACCGTTTGATAGATATTGGCAGGAGTGGGAGAAACTGCCATCGATTACTGCCCAGAGTTGCGCTGAAGCCGACCCTCTATTCAAGCTTATCCGCGAATATGAGCTGTCCAGGGAATTTCCTCTGATAGTATCTACCCTGAGGGCTTTCAGCCAGGGCAAGGTAAGGATAGCGGCGGGGAAAGTTGTCGATTCCACTGGCAAGCCGATCGGGGGCTATGACCTGACCGATGAAATCAATAAACTGGTGGAAGGAGTGTGACGACTGTGAACTTTATCTGCTTCGATTTAGAGGGGCCACTGTCACCTCAGGATAATGCCTACGAACTGATGAAGCTCTTCCCTAATGGAGACAGGGTTTTCGAGGTTATTAGTCGCTACGATGATTTGCTGACACTGGAGGAAAGAGAGGATTATGAGCCTGGGGATACTCTGGCTCTTATTGTGCCCTTTCTCGTCCTCCATGGCATCACAGAAGACAACATCGCGGGCTTAGCTGCTGAAGCGGGCTTGACCGGCGGTGCTGGAAAACTTATCGACTGGCTTCAGACTAAGAATTGGAAGGTATTTTGTATCAGTACCAGCTACGAGCAGTATGCCCTTCATATCACCCAAAAGCTGGGTATATTCGCTCATAATGTCGCTTGTACCCCGTTCCCTGTGGAGAAATTGCGCTTAACATTATGTAAAGAGGATGCTGCCCTACTGCGGCAGACTGAGGAAGAAGTTCTGACCATGCGTCCCGTTGACGATGACGATAGAATTAAACAGAGTTTAGGCCAGTTCTACTGGAAGAAGCTCCCTGCCACCGGTATAGGTGAGGTGATAAAGCTGGTAAAGCCGGTGGGTGGACAGCGCAAGGTGGCCGCTTTGAACAGGTTTGCCGATAAATATGCCCAGCCGTTGTCCGATTGGGTGGTGATAGGTGATAGCATCACCGATTTCAGGATGCTGCAGGCGGTGGAGGATGCGGGAGGGGTAGCCATCGCTTTTAATGCCAATGAGTATGCCCTGCCCTATTCGACAATAGGTCTGGCATCAACAATGCTCAGTGACCTGACTGAGGTGCTTGAGGCATGGCATAAGGGCAGGCGAAAGGCGGTAGAGAAAGTGGTAAAGGCTAAGGAGGAGAGAGGGGGGAGTGGGGATAGAGGTTATTTTCACTGGCTGTCGGGTAGAGAAGATATAGATGAAATCATTAAAATTCATAAAAGGATAAGAGGTGTGGTCAGAGAGGGTGCTGGCAAGCTGGGGTGAGTTATGAATGACATTGAGATAATCGGATTGGGTGCGCTGAATGTAGACCTTTTATATAAGGTAGAGCGTATTGTTCAGGATGGGGAGACCGTAGTAACCGAGACCAAATTATCCCCTGGCGGCTCAGCGGCTAATACTATTTATGGCTTGGCTAAGCTTGGGGTAAGCGCTGGCTTCACCGGTGTTGTTGGTGGTGATACCGAGGGTAAATTAATGATACGGGATTTCCAGGAGGCAGGGGTGGATACCTCTCAAATCAGGGTAAAGCCAGAGGCGAAGACGGGTTCAGTGGTGTGCCTCAGTGACAGGCTGGGCAGGCGTTCACTCTATGTCATTCCCGGCGCCAATGCCTTGCTAACTATGGATGATTTAGATGTGAGTTACATAAAACAGGTAGGGATGCTCCATGTCTCCTCCATCGTTGGTGGCAAACAGTTCAAGATGTTGCCGGGGTTAATGGATAAATTAGCCCCATCCACAAAGCTCAGTTTTGCCCCCGGGGCACTGTATGTCTCCAAGGGTTTTGAGGCTCTGGCTCTGATATTAAGCAGGACTCATATCCTCTTTGTTAACCGCGATGAATTAAAGCAATTGACTGGGCAGGATGTCATCAAGGGCGCTGAAACCTGTCTCAGGCAGGGATGCTCTGTTATTGTGGTTACCCTGGGCAGAGGACTGAAGCTAGAGTTGAGCAGGGGCAGTGGAGGTAAGACAGTTACTGCTGTCGGTTACATCAGGGATGCTGATTCTGAGCATGCTATTCAACCTATCGACCAGGACATAGCTCCCCTAGTAGATACTACCGGTGCCGGTGACGCTTTCGCCACTGGATTCCTCTACGGTTTTCTTAAGGGGAAAGAACTCAGCGAGTGTGGGTATCTGGGCGATATTGTGGCTCGCTTCTCCATCGCCAAGCTGGGGACAAGACAGGGTTTCCCAACCCTTGACCAGCTAGTTCAGCGCTATCATCAGTTCTATAATGAGCGGTTGTAGTTATTTTGGCGGTTTGCTGAGGACTTCATCCACTATGCCGTATTCTACCGCCTGCTCTGGATTGAGGTAGAAGTCCCGGTCAGTATCATGAGTTATTTTGTCCATTTTCTGACCGGTGTGTTTAACCAAGATGTTCCGTATCAATTCTTGCATTCGCATAATCTCACGGGCGGCGATTTCTATATCAGCCGCTTGTCCTTGAGCGCCACCGATTGCCTGGTGCAGGTGGATGGTGGAGTTGGGGAGGGCGTAGCGCTTGCCTTTGGCTCCGGCTGCGAGGAGCAATGTCCCCATACTGGCTGCCAGCCCTACACAGATGGTTGATATATCGGGGTGGAGTAGCTGCATGGTGTCGTAGATGGCAAGGCCAGCGCTGATGATACCGCCGGGACAGTGAATATAGAGGCTTATGTCTTTGTCTGGGTCCTCTCGCTCCAGATAGAGAAGCTGGGCAATAGTAACATTAGCTACCTGGT
>CAZCAS010000004.1:28372-33024 GCA_964496725.1 uncultured Dehalococcoidales bacterium | reverse complement strand
TTACCATCTATAACTGCTACCGGGCCAAGAGCACAGCAACCCAAGCAGTTGACCGTCTCCAGGGTGAACCTGAGGTCCTCTGTCGTTTCGCCGGGTTTTAGTCCGTAATCCCTCTGTAACTTGTCGATTAACCTATGCCCCCCTCTCACATGGCATGCGGTACCAGCGCAGACGGTTATGAGATGGCGCCCCCTGGGCTTTAAACTGAAGGCACGGAAAAAGGTGGCTACACTGAAAACCTGACTTAAGGGGATATCCAGCTTCTGGCTGGCCCTTATCAGCACATCTCGTGGGAGGTAATTAAACTCAGCCTGAATATCTTGCAACAGGGATATTAGCTGTTCCTTCTTACCGGCATATTCATCTATAAGAGCATCAACCTTCTCCGAGTAGCTCTCTAGAATAGCCTTGACTTTCGGTAAATCAAGCGCATGCTCCATCGACTAACCTCTGGCAAACTTACTCAATTTCATATTACCTGCTTCAGATTCCAGCGCCACCCCTTATGACACCCGAATTTGCTACGAGAATTACTTCGAAAAGTGACATTCTGGACCGCAAATAACACCTATGAAGTCCTAACAGCCCAGTATATTACGCTAGGTGAGTCTACCCTGATATACGGTAATTGCTCAGGTATTTCATACTTGAAGCCGCCGCCTTAATGCGAGTATAATGCACTAAGAGGATGAATTTATGAGTGTCATTAATGTTCTCGTGGTCGAGGACCACCTGATAACACGGCAGGGTATCTGCCGACTTCTCAAGGATGAGGCAAACCTGGCAATAGTCGGTGAGGCTGGCGATGGGGAGGAGGCTGTACAACTGGTCACTGAAAAGAAACCCGATGTGGTAATCATGGACGTTGCCATGCCCAAGCTCAACGGCATTGAGGCCACGAGGCAGATTAAGCTGATTCATCCCACCACTGCCGTGCTGATACTAAGTGCTTATGATGATGACGAGTATGTCTTTGGACTGCTCGAGGCCGGTGCTGCCGGCTATCTGCTGAAGACTGCCAGTGGAGATGAGCTGATCCGCGCCATCCGAGCCGTCTATATAGGTGAGACTGTGCTTGCTCCTACAATCGCCCGCAAGGTAGTGAATCATTTCAGGTCACTTAACAAGATGCCGCGGGCGATAAGACCTACCGAGTCCATCAGCGAGCGTGAGATGGGCATTATTAAGCTGGCAGCTAGAGGCATGAGCAACCGGGAAATCGCCGACGAACTCCACCTTAGCCGGCGAACAGTCGAAGGCAATCTGAGGGCTATCTTTAATAAGCTGGGAGTCGGCTCCCGCACCGAGGCAGTGATACAGGCGATAGGGAGGGGCTGGTTCAAACTGGAAGAATTGTATTGACCCCCCATTTGATTTGAGCTAGCGGGCATAGCACACATGGCTCAGAGTTTATTAGATCAAGAATTACTCGCCAAGATTATCGATGGCTCTTCTATTCCCGCATTTGTAATCAACAAGCAACATGAAGTTACTCACTGGAATACGGCCGTTGAGATTCTTACCGGCATAAAAAAACAGGAAATAGTAGGAACAAGCGAGCAATGGCGAGCCTTCTGGCCTGAGAAGAGACCGGTTATGGCTGATTTAATAGTGGATGGTGCCTCCGACAGTGAAATCGAGCGATACTATCAAGACAGAAGCAGGAAATCTGACCTGATTGACCATGCCTACGAAGCTGAGGGTTTCTACCCGGACCTTGGAGATAGTGGCAGGTGGCTTCATTTTACGGCGAGTCCTATCAAAGGCAGCAGGGGAGGGATAATAGGGGCAATAGAGACCTTGCAGGATGTCACCGAGCGTAAGAGAGCAGAGGATGCATTGAGAGAAAGCGAGGAGAAATATCGCTCCTTAATAGCTAATATCCCCGATGTAGCCTGGACGTCAGATGAAAACTACCACATCGTGTTCATGGGGCCCAATATAAAGCGCATTACCGGCTACACCCGAGAGGAGGAATATCAGCTAGGCAACTGGCTGAGCTGGTTTGACAATAGACTCCATCCCGATGATATGAAACAAGCTCAAGCCGCCATGAGGGCATTAATTACAGATGGAAAGCATTATGACATCGAATATCGCTTAAAAAGAAAGGATGGCCAGTATATCTGGTTAAACGATAGGTCGGTCGGTACATATAAGAAGCATGGCAGGCACTACGCCGACGGTTTACTTACAGACATCACCAGACGCAAGCGGGCAGAGGAAAACCTGCGGTATTATTTACAGGAGATCACCAAGGCCCAAGAGGAAGAGCGGAAACGTATTGCACGCGAGCTTCACGATGATACAGCCCAGCTCCTAGGTTCTCTATCGCGACAGCTGGATAACTTCATTCGGAAGAGGCGCGACCTTGGCTCAGATGAACGCTCCTTCCTCAAAGACCTGCAAGCGCAACTCAATCACGGCGTACATAACGTGCATAGCTTCTGTCAGGCTCTACGCCTATCCGTGCTAGACGATCTGGGTTTAATTCCGGCATTAAGGTCGCTGACAAAGAGTCTGCAAGAGTCTGATGGTGTAGATATAGAGCTAAAGGTGCTAGGCAGAAAAAGGCGATTCCCGCCTACAGCCGAGTTGCTGCTATTCCGCATTGTTCAGGAAGCGCTCAGCAATATTGAGAAGCATGCCCAAGCTTCGGAGGTAAAGGTTCAGGTAAAATTTGGCAAGGACAAAACAGAGGTCTCCATCCGTGATAATGGTAAGGGATTTGACTTGAAGGGCAGCCTGGCAGACTTGCCCCGTGCTGGTAAGCTGGGGCTCGCCGGAATGGAAGAGAGGGTTCGTCTGCTGAATGGCAAAATGGACATTAAATCCGAGCGGGGCAAGGGTACGAGGGTTATGATAGAAGTGCCACTATAACACCCAGACATCAAACCTGAACGAACGTCTTCCCATCTCCGGGGGAAGGGTTAGATACCTTTCCTTCTGCGCACCACCAGAAATATTACAAGACCAATAGCAATACCGACACCAGCCCACAATGGCATATCCGAATACCTTCCTTTCCTTGATATCAATCAAGCAGTCCTAGATACTGTTCCCTGAGTGTAGCTTTCCCAGGATACGGTTGTCAACACTCTCTCACCACCAACTATAAGCTCAGCCCAGCTACCACAGATACTTAAAAGAAGCCCAGATACCAACTAAGAATGTTACCGCCCCACAGCAGGGCAATGATGGCTCCAACCGAGAGGAAGGAGCCAAAGGCGATGGTATCCTTTCGCTTCTTTCTTTTAAGCAAGAGCATAACCCCAGCCACCACTCCACCAATGAGCACCCCCACAAGCAAGGCAACGAATACCAAGGGGAAGCCGGTAACCAGACCTATCAACCCCGCCAGCTTAACATCCCCCCACCCTATCCCGCCACGATAGACAAGGGCCGGGATTAAAAGCAAGCCAAAACCCGCAGCGCCACCGATAATGCCGCTAACACGAGGGGGCCAGGATAAGGCGAAACCGACCATGCTCGAAGAGGGCAGAAAAATGCTAACAAGCAGAGCCACTATCATCGCGGGGTAGACTATCTTATTCAGGATAAGCTTGTGTTTCCAGTCGATGAGCATAATTACAATAAACAGGCAGCAGTAAGCAGTAACAATGGCAAAATCGGCACTCAAGCCATAGTGCCAATAGGTAAAGGCGAAGAGGAGTCCGCTACCTACCTCTACCCAAAACAGACGACGGGGAATGGGCGCCTGGCAGTAGCGGCAACGACGTCGCAACCACAAGTAGCTAAACACCGGCACGAGGTCCCTCGGCGCCAGACGGTGTCGGCAGACCTCACAGTGCGACGGCGGATAGACTATCGACTTCCCCGCCGGCAAACGGTCAATGCAAACATTGAGGAAACTTCCGACAAAAGCGCCGACCACAGCGAAGAAGACGGCTAGCACGATTTCCATAATGTTACAGTATGCCTGCTTTTCAGAAGACAGTCAAATTGAGGAGAATCAGGGGTTTCAAGGTTCGAAATCAGCCTATTTAGGACTATCTTCTCACCCAAAAGGTGACTAATAGGCTATTTACCGCCGCCAGAAGCTACGGGATACTATAAGCAAATCTAATTATTCACAGGCAAAACATTTAAATACTCAGAGGAGGCAACGGGAAATGAAAAGGCTAATGAGGAGATTCACGAAGCAGTTCCGTTACGGGGAGAAGGGATTTACCCTGGTCGAGCTTCTGGTGGTGATTGCCATCATCGGCGTCATCGCCGCCGTGGTCGTCCCTAATGTCGGCAAATTCATGGGCAGGGGCACAGTCGAGGCAGCCAATACCGAGGCTCACAATGTCAGCACAGCGGTCATGTCCGCTATGGCAGACACCAACACAGCCAGCCTGACTGATAACGGGACGGTCGGCCCCAACCGTGACTCCACCGTCAAAGCAGCTGACGGCACCACAGCACTCACCATAGAGGACTACTTTAGCGGCAACCTGCAGGCAACCTACTACCTCGGCACAGACGGTCACATAAAGAGCGCTACCGCGGAAGCGACCGGAAAATGGAAGGACCTTACCTATGCCGAGTACTCAGGCTGGTCGGAATGACCCCGGCGAGTACCTAACAGGCTAGCAGCTTAAAATCGTAATCAGAAACGAAAACAAATCTGAAAGGCTTATCGGTGA
>CAZCAS010000004.1:0-28272 GCA_964496725.1 uncultured Dehalococcoidales bacterium | reverse complement strand
AGCAGCTTAAAATCGTAATCAGAAACGAAAACAAATCTGAAAGGCTTATCGGTGAAGTTAAATGCTGACTTCCCCGATGAGTTTTTCATTTATAACGGATAGGCGAAGGGCGACTGATAAGGGAAGATACAGATTACAGGGGGGTTTTACCCTAACCCGACGCCGCTAACCAGCTTCTCCACTTCATCAGGGTTATTGCAGAAGGCAAGCATATGTTCGCGGCTGATTATCTTCTGACGATAAAGCCTGACCAGTATCTGGTCAAGCAGCGCCATCCCTTCCTGAGTATGGGTACGAATAACATTGGGGAGCTGATAAATCTTGCCCTCCCTGATGAGGTTCCTCACCGCCGAGTTAGCCATCATGACCTCCACCGCAGCCACTCTCCCCGAGCCATCAGCCCTGGGGATAAGCGTCTGACACAGAACGCCGAGAAGCAAAGAGGCAAGTCGCCCCTGAACCAGATGGCGCTCATGGGGGGGGAACAGGTCTATTATGCGCTCCATAGCCTGGGTGGCACTTGGGGCATGACCGGTAGTCAATACCAGATGACCGGTCTCAGCCACGGTAAGCACCGCCGCCGCCGTTTCAGGGTCCCTCATCTCACCAACCAGAATTACATCCGGGTCCTGCCTGAGCACATGCTTCAGCGCCTCAGCGAATGACAGGGTATCCTCACCCAGCTCACGCTGGGTTATAGCACACTTTATGCTGGAATGGACATACTCTATCGGGTCTTCAATAGTGACTATATGGCGGGATTCAGTGGTATTCAAATGCTGGAGCATAGCCGCCAGCGTGGTAGATTTACCACTGCCGGTAGGCCCACCAATCACCACCAACCCTCTGGGCCTGAGAATCAACTCTTTGCAGACCTCAGGCAACCCCAGCTCATCTATCGTCGGAATCTTTAGCGGCAACAACCGAATGGCAAGACTGATAGCCCCGCGCTGTCTGGCCGCGTTGCACCGCACCCGACTGTTATCATCCAGGGTATAGCCGAAATCCAGCTCCAGCTGGCGAGCGAAGCTTTCCTGTTCTTCAGGTGTAGTTATCTGAGTAAATGCCTGGTCTATGTCATCAGGCGTCAATTGCGGCACATCCGCCACCGGCTCAAGAGAGCCATTAACGCGTAACATAGGCGGAGCATAGGCTACCAGATGCAAGTCAGAGGCACCCTTCTCCTTCGCCAGACTAAGCAGAGCAAAAATATCCATTACTCATACCCCCCGACATTGAGTTGCAGACTAAAGCTTACCCCACCCTCGGTGCTTTCAAGGTTCGAGATAGTGACCTCGGAAAACCTGCCGGTGTCTTGCAGGGCTTTAGCATAGTCCAATATCGCCGTATTAGTGGTAGAGATGCCACTTATAGTCAGCCCGCTACTGGTATGCACAATGCTGCCCAGACTCACATTGCCCGGATTGTTAGTGGCAGATATTGCCGCCGTCAAATCACCATTAATCATCTCCTGCTGGCTCCTCAACCTATCAAGCGCAGCATTTAAATCATCACTGGTTTTCCTTAACTCTTCGACCTGCCCCTGGAGCTCCACAACCGCATTATTTTGCTCCTGCCACTTCTGCATTCTCATCTCCAGGAGACTGTTGTTTAAGTCTACCTGCTCCTGCAGACTATATCTATCGGCAGTAGCACCCTGCGCAAGCATCCACAAGAAGATAATCGCCCCGATACCCACCACCATGCCAAGGGGGAGAAGAATTCTGCCCAGAGTAAGAGCTTTAGGACGGTATGCCTCGGGCAGAGCATTCAAGCTCACCACCAGAGGACTAGTCCATTCCCCCGGCAAAGTCTCTCTGAGTGCCAGCCCGATATTGACCAGATACTGGCTGGCAACAATGTCCTCAGCGCACTGCATCGGTAATGGTAAAGGCGAAACCGAATACTTCAGGCTGTCAGCCAGAGATTGACAGGCTTCCGCTGTCTCCAACGGCTCTCCGGAGACAAAAACAGGCACACCGGGTTCAAAAGGCTTATCGACATGGCTTGAGTTATAGAATTTAATGGTGCGCTCAAGCTCCCCTTTTATGGCTGATAACCTCTCCGCCGGAGACCGGGCTTTACCGGGAAGGGACAGGCTACGGATGAACTGGGGAATCCCCTCCGCCAAAATCACAATGTCAACTTCATCCGACCGCACGTTAACTGCTACAGCGGTGTCCGCATCCACCACCCTAGCCAAGGCTAAAGGAGCCAAGTCCATAAGATATGGCTTAACACCCGCCCGATGCAGCGTCTTAATCAGGGCATCAGCTGCCTTGCGAGGCAAAGCGACCAAGAAAATCGATACCTCTTCCCCGGGGGCAGGAAGAATCTGCCATGAGAGATAAAGCTCCTCAATCGGTACAGGCAGCACTCTCTCTGCCTCCCGTTCTATCGCCTCAGTCATCATGGCTTCAGGCAAATGAGGCAAGGTAATCATCTGAGACAGGCAATGAAGCCCACTTAAACCAGCAACGATATTACCTGCCCCCACCCGCTGGGCTTTGAAGAACCCTCTAATCAGGGTGGCCACCTTCGCCTCATCAACAACAACGCCATCCTCAACTAAACCAGGCTCCAACGGGAGGATGGCACACTTTTTAACCCGACCGCCCTGGGCTACCAGCAGCCTAAGGCTAGTATCGTCAACATATAAAGTAACAACCTTCTTAGCCATATTTAATCACCCTGATAACTATAGACACGCAGGTCAACAGTAGCCGTTGGCGGCGAAGACCCTCCCCCCATAACTGCCGGAACGGTTATCTCTGCCGAGTCAACCATACTGGTGGAGAATTGCCTCCCCACCTCAGCGACAAAATTGACCAGGTTGGGCACACTTCCCTGAACCACCACCGTAAGCAACAAAACAGAATAGGTACCAGCACCTAAGCTCTCACTGCTCAAGCCCGGCGAGCTAATACTAACTACCCCCACACCATTATTCGCAGCGACCTGAAGCAAGGTCTCAGTGGCTTCAATGTTATCGACCGACCGGCGAAGGCGTTCTTTGGCAGAATCAACCTGTACCTCAATCTGAGCAACGCGCCATTCAAGCTCCCTCCGCTGGAAAGAAAACTCTTCAGGCGAAAGTTTTTTTAACCTCATCTGAACTGCATCCAGCTCCTGGCTCAGCTGGCTTTGCGCCTCAGTATCCTGAGTATAAAGCGTGCCCAGGCTAGCCCCGAAAACGACGAGGATGCCAACAACCAGAAATATCAAGGCTCTTCTGCTTAATTTCTTCACTTAACCTGCCTTATTGCGGAGTTACTTCCCAACGAACAGTATATATCTTACCATCTGTTGCATCCACTAGCACATCAGCCACTATTTTAGCCGCAACTGCCCCGCTGCTGTCATAAGCTCTACTGGTAATGCTATAGAATGTGCCCGCGAATTCACCTATTTGCCCAATATCACTGCTTTGTGCTTCCATACAGGCATAATCGCCTTCCAGCTCTCCCTCGCCAGAGATATAGAAGGTCTGTGTTTGAACTGGACTCGCTTCTGAAACCTCTGGGCGAGGCGACCCCATTTCCCAGCTAACCATATAGGCACCATCCCAATCCTGAGCAATATCAGGCTCATCAGTGGAAAGATTCTCCCCAAAGTCACCAGCTGATTCCTCTACATACTCATAGCCCGCTGGAAGCTTCATCCCTATCTCTGTTAACTTGATAGATGGGCTCCCTGGTGTGGCACTCCAAGTAGCCGTAATAGTACATTTATAAGCCCCAGCCTCCTCCTCCCCAACCATCTCCACCCCAAGCCAATCATAGTGCTGCTTGGCTTCTATTAATTCCCCATAATATAGAGTATAAGCTCCCTTGTCCTCGGTTCCCACTGCTACTTCCATCTGATTTACATCTTTAGGCAGCGGGTAGGAATAAGGGTAAGAAGCGGGCGGGTCCTTTATTAGCTGCCACAGGACATCCTCCACGCCAGCCTCAGCGGCATAAGCCCCTTCCACATTCTCCTCAACAACCTTACCAGCATTTAGGCTGGTGGAGACAAGATTAAGGGCAGGAGCAATCATCAGCCCACCTATAACCAGAACAACTAAAACTATGGGCAGAGCCTGCCCCTTTTCATCCTTTATTATCTGCTGCCAAAACCTTCTCACCACTTTATCCTGTTAATTAAAAGTCCGGGCGGTGCTTAACCTGATACTCCCTGGTCTCAGTAGCCTCTCCGACAGAGGTGCTTATTTGCACAGTTAGCACGGGAGCGTCGTAAGTAGCATAAGTATTGTCATAATCAATATATTCAGCGACAAGATTCTCCTGGATTTCCGGTTCCCCATCGCCAACCTTCACTGATTGCTCTCGCCACAGCAGCTTCCCGACTCCACCGGGCGAGTCCTGGAAAGAATAGGTAACCTCATGATATTCCGAGTTTTCCTTCTTATCGTAATCCCACTTAGTCCAGTTGAGAGTCAGAAATTCCGGGGTCTCCGGGTCATCGTCAACAACTACAGCCTCCGCCATCTGGGTATCACGGCTAATCCAATAGCCAGCGTTCTGAACCTGCCGAACAGCAACTACACGGTCATTGCTCTGCCGGGTAACATTAATTATCTGAAATGTGGACATGGTGGCACCAAGCGTGATTAGAGACATGATAGCAACCGACACCAGCAGTTCAACCAGAGTGAAACCCCTCTCGCTTAGCTTCATCTGTTCACCTTATAGTCCTCAACCGTGAGCACCGATTTGTCACCATGACTGACCGCAACCGTTATCTTCTGAATGCCCAGGTCTTCTCCAGCAGCCAAAGGCAATCCTGTATCCGGATCAATAGGTGTAGCAGTAAGCTCTATACTATAGGCATCTTGGGCTGTTATCGTCTCATGCTCCCCATAATCGATGTAACTCTGGTTCTTAACATCTTCCACCGCACTTCGGGCTATGCTTTCGGCGGTGGCTCTCTCATCAACAATAAGGGTAGCCCTGGCAGCAGTAGCCAAGCCACTGAGAAAGACAACGGCGATAGAAGCGAGGACAGCCAGAGCCACCAGTGTTTCGATAAGGGTTACGCCGGCCTCGCTGCCCTTCAGCTTTTTAGCAATCCTGAAAAGTGCCACTACAATTTTTCTTTGTCCAGGCACTCGTCTCATCTCCTTAGGATACACATAACCCCGTGCTTCCAGCCCATGTAAATCAGCCAAGCTGCCCATAGACAGAATACATGGCTGAGATTAAGGATAGAGCAATAAAAGCAACTATGAAACCTATAATCCCGGTTATAGCTGGTTGAATAAGCGCGACAAAGGCTTGCATCTTGTCTTCAGCCTCAGTCTCAAAGTTCTGGGCTACAGCCATCAGGGTAACATCAAGATTACCGGTTTCTTCACCCACCGCAACCATCTGGACCATCAATGGCAAAAAAAGCTGGCTCTTGGCCATTGGGCGGGATAACCCCTCACCCTTAATCATATCCTGCCGAACCTCAGTAAACACCTGCTTTACTACCCTATTCTCACAACTCTCAACAACCAAGGTCATGACCTCAGGCAAAGGTAAACCAGCCCGAAATAATAACGCCATGCTTCGGCAACAATGAGCCAGTTCACCAAGATGTCTAACTCTCCCCAATAATGGTATTTTAAGAATCATGCTATCCCACCGAAGCCTTCCCGCCGGTGTCTTAAGATATAGAAAGATGCCGCCAGCGATGGAAAGTGCCCCCCCGATAACATAAAGCTTATACGTACCAAGCCAACCAACAATAGCCATGAGCGTCCTAGTAGTACCCGGCAGTTCAATCCCAAGAGAGGCGTAAAGACTGCTAAAAGCGGGCAAAACAAAGGAAACCATCAGACCTACTACTACAATAGCCACAACAATAACGATAATTGGATATCTTAAAGCACCCTTCATGCTTTTTATCGCTTTGATTTCCTTCTCCATATAATCAGCCATCTGTCTGAGTACCGTCTCAAGGCCTCCAGTTCGCTCGCCTACACTCAGTGCCCGACAGTAAATCGAAGGGAAGCTGTGTGAGTGCTTGCCTAAAGCTTCTGAGAGCCGATTACCACTGCGGAGGTCAGCAACTACCTCTCCCAGCACCCTTTTCAGGTTGCGGTCCGATGTCTGCGACCGCAATAGTTCCAAGGAGGTGACGATATCGGTGCCAGCTTCAAGAAGCAGAGCTAACTGCCGAGAGAACATGATTATCGCTTCTGGCTTTACTTTAAAGAAAGCTGGGAACATCTTTTCCCAGCTAGGCAAAAAAGAAACCACTCGTTTCAGGTTTAAAACCCGACAGCCACTGCGAGCTAGAATCTGCTCCGCAACTTTCTCACTCGAAGCAGATATTGTGCCTTCTACTATTTTCTTATCCTCGGTATAGCATACGTAACTGAAATCCATAATCTCAGCCTATAGAAAATACATTGCGCAACACTTCGGAAGGAGTAGTAATGCCTTCCTTTACCTTGAGCATGCCATCACGCCACATTGACAACATACCTTCTTCCTTTGCCTGAGCCCGTATCTGCGCTGCGCTAGCTCCAGTGAGCAGCAGTCTCCTTGTCTCTTCGCTCATCACCAAGATTTCAAAAACTGCCGTGCGCCCCAGGTAGCCGGTATTGACGCAGGAATTACAGCCAGTTCCATAAAGGAACTCAGCCCGGTCTTCACCCAATTCTTTAGCATAAGCAAGCTGCTCCTCAGCCGAGGCATGAGCAGGCTTACGGCAGTAAGGACAAACACGACGCACCATCCGCTGAGCAACAACACCAATAAGCGCCGACGCAACGAGAAACGGACCTACACCCAAATCAAGCAATCGGAAAAGGGTGCTTACAGTGTCATTAGCATGAACAGAAGAAAGTACGACATGGCCGGTGAGAGCTGCCTGAATCGCTATCTCTGCTGTCTCAGAATCACGTATCTCACCCACCAATATAACATCAGGGTCATGCCGCATTATGGCACGCAAGCCACTAGCAAAGGTTAGACCGGCACGAGGATTAACCTGAATCTGATTGATATCTTTAAAGCGATATTCCACCGGGTCTTCCACCGTGATGATGTTGCGCCCTTTCCTGTCAAGACGGTTTACAGAGGCATAAAGAGTAGTAGTTTTACCCGAACCAGTAGGGCCGCTAATCAATATCATGCCGAAGGGAGTTTTCAGCATATTCTCATATTTCTTAAGGGTATCAGGTAAAAACCCGAGCTCGTTGAGGCTAAGGGCGGAAAATGACTTGTCTAAGATACGGAGCACTCCCATCTCACCATATGTAGTGTAAATAGTAGCTACCCTGATATCTACCTCTCGGTCTCTCGACTTAACCGAAAACTGACCATCTTGAGGCCGGTGGTCAGCAATATTCATATTGGCCAGAATCTTCAACCTGGAGATAAGAGGGGCATGAGCACTTATAGGCAAGGACATAGTATCATGCAACACGCCATCAATGCGGTAGCGCACTCGCAACCTATCCCCCTGTGGCTCTATGTGAATATCAGAGGCCCTGTTCTTAACTGCCTCACTAATGAGAAGGTCCAAAGCACGGACTACGGGTGCCCCCGCAACAGCTTCAACAGAAATCGCCTCCTCAGTGGTCTCAACAGTAGCAACATCATGAAGCTGTGCTTCAATCTCACTAAAGGCTTTGTAGTTGCGGTCAATGGCCTCCCGAATCTCGTCGGCGGGGGCTACCGCTGGCTCAATTCTCATCTTGGTCCGGGCTTTCAGCGCCTCGAGTATCATGACATTATCTGCCTCCGCCATGGCAACCTGCAATGTATTATCACTTACCGCCAGGGGTATCACATTATACTTTCTAGCCACTGATTCAGGAACGAGCCGTAACGCCTCAGACTGAATCTGATAAGTGCTCAGATTTACACAAGGTATGTTCAACTGCAATCCGATCACCATAGCCAATTCCTGTGCGGTTATGATTCCCTTCTCCACCAGCAACTGGCTAAGTTTCTTGCTCCCGCTCTCCTGTTCTATCTCAGCTAATTGGTCAGCAGTAACCAGACCAGACTCAATTAATACCTGGCGTAAACTTCCACCCGACTTTGGAGTCGCCATATACCTCTCTCCTTCGCTCGTCACACTAAGTGCTTCAATTAAACCTTAAACCACCACTCCCCTGTTAACAACATCGCTTCCAAGTTTAGAAACCAGGACTGCAATCTAAGGAAGCTGCCCGGTTGAGAAAACAGCTAGGAATTTGCAAACAGAGTTCAAGATCTCTCATGAGCCTTCCTCAAATCTTATACATTATCCACTCGCTGGTATGTGCTAATCTTAATCCTTATTACTAGCGGAAGATTCTGAAGACTCCGCAACCTCAGGGGAAATCCAGCCATTCTGCATAGCGAGCACTACAGCCTGAGTACGGTCGCTGGCATCTAACTTGCGCAGGATAGAGCTCATGTGGTTCTTAACGGTCTGCTCACTAATATTAAGTTTATCCGCAATCTGCTTATTTATGTAGCCACGAGCTATATAATTGAGAATCTCTCCTTCTCTTGGAGTAAGAGGGGATGGTATAACAGGCCCAGCTTTGGCCCCTTGAGGTAACTCCCGAAGATTATTTAGTTCTTCATCATAATAAATTTTGTATAGCTGCCTTCCTTTTCGCGAGCCCCTGAGAAAGATAATAGCTAATCCCAAGATGGCAACCGGCGCCACGACCTCAAGTTCAAACCCCTGAAGTCTCAACAATATAACAGCGGTCAAAATAGAATAAGAGCCTATCGCCATGGTAAAGTCCCACCATGCCGTCCTCGCTCTGAGCTTTGCCTTCTCAGCAGCCAGTTGCTCAGCTTTCTCGCGAGCTAGCTTAACAGCTCCCACCCCGTTAGACATCTCCCCCCTCGTTCACAAGACACCAAAGTTTATTAGCCATACCACTCTGACCTGACCCCCTCTGGTCCTTCCTCCATTCATCTTCCGTCTGTCTTGCCTTCTCCTTTATTAGTAATAGATATCATTAGATAGTGCAATAATATAAGCACCACCGACCCAAGTCAAGTTGGCAACTTCACCTAGGCAACATCTTTTTGGGGAACTCAGCCCCCACTGTGGTCATCAGCCTGCCCAAGCTACCACAAGCTTGATAGACGTTAACCCTGAAGTCGGGACAGATACTCGACAGGACGTAAGCCTCCCGCTTAGCCATACCATAGTCTTCCTCAAGCCATAGAATGAGGTCCTTCAGTGCCTGTTTCATTGCCTCCTCTATCGGTCGGTAGCAATAGACAGATATCAGGGACTCCCTGGTCTCCAGACGAACATTATTTAGCGTCTTATTCTTGATAACATCACACCTCAACGTCACCTCCCCCGCCACTTCGTCAGCTACACCAGTAACCTCACCATCCCCCTGAGAGGCATGCATGTCACCGAAGAATAACAGCCCCCCCTTATTGAAAGACTGCAGATACACCCTGGTTCCCTCCCTGATATCCCGGCAGTCCAGATTGCCTCCACATGCCAGCGAAGAACCAAAACTGGTAGCTAGGCTGGAGAGCGCTTCCCACTCGGGGGCAGTAGCAAACGTACCCAAGAAAGGTTTCAACTCCCAAGTGTAAGTGTGTTCCCCATATTGCCAGGTTCCCCTGCTCCCAGCGTGTTCAATGACGCCAGTATACATCTCATCACACTCCTCCCAGCCACAAAGCCCGGCAAAATGGTGCGCACCCGGCAAAGTACAGGTCGCACCGTTTAGCAGCTTGTCTATTTTCTCTATATCAACCACCAGAACGTCTCCCGGCTCCACACCGTTAACGTATATCGGGCCACAAAGAGGATTCAAGCAGGCCGGAACCCTCGTTGAATAGGGCATAGCATCCCTAGGATACAGGTTATTCGGATTATCCCTAAAGATACCCAGGAGAGCATCCTCTATCTCGGCAACGAAGCTTTCTCCCACCTCGACCTCTAGGGCAGGCGGATTATTCCTATCCATAGTAAAGTGTCTCAGTTCATCAAAGTTAGTTACCCGAGATATGCGCTTAAGCTCTGACATATTACCCTCCTAATAATATTTGGCTATACCCTACCAGTTGTAAAACCCCAGTGTCAAAGACCAGCCGAATAGGCTTTCTTATAGCTGACAAGGCGAGCAATAAATGCTATATTGCAACCCACTGACAGGAAGCACCCCGCTGTATCAAAGGCAGTGAAGCTTAGGAGGCTCAAAATGAAAAGATTACCGCTGTTTATTACGGCACTCCTTGTTCTGGTCTCGGGTATGATAAGTTGTACATCCTCCACACCACCGGCAGCAACACCGGGACCAAAAACCTACTCATCACCCCCACCGATGACAATCGATACCAGCAAGGAATACACCGCCACAATTGAAACCGAGAAGGGAAACATAGTCCTGGAGCTATTCGCCAGTGACACCCCCATCACCGTCAATAACTTCGTCTTCCTTGCCCGCGATGGGTTCTATAATGGCACCACCTTTCATCGAGTAATACCAGACTTTGTGGCTCAGGGGGGAGACCCCACCGGAACAGGAACAGGTAGTCCCGGCTATACCTTTGTCGATGAATTCACCGAGCACACCCATACATCTGGTGCTCTATCCATGGCCAACTCCGGCCCCAACACTAATGGCTGCCAGTTCTTCATAACCTACAAGCCACAACCCTATCTCGACGGTAAACATACCGTCTTCGGCCAGTTGATAGAGGGCATGGATGTCCTGGAGAGCCTTACCCCCAGAGACCCGCTCTCCGGTAAACCAGACTTTGAAGGGGATAGAATAATACGGATAAGCATAGAGGAAAGGTAGCCAGAGATAAAAAGGGCATAACCCTTTCAGGCTATGCCTTCCCCTATAGCCCTGAGCACCCTATCAGCACCAATGTGATATAATCAGGCTATGAAACGGGAGCTGACGGACCTTCTGGTATGCCCGGTATGCAAAGGCAAGCTCGGGCTTAGTGTTGAAGAGGAAAACGAGAAAGAGATAGTCACCGGCTCGCTATACTGCCCCAAATGCGACGTGCATTACCCTATTTCAGAGACCATCCCTCATCTGTTGCCACCAGACCTCCGCCGTTAGTCAGGGCTATAGGCCACCCTGCTCTGGGGAGACTCCCACACCTCCACACAGGCAAGAGAAACAGGAGCACCACTCAGCTTAGGCTGAAGCTCATTATAGATGGTAGCAGCAATATTCTCTGAAGAGGGGTTTATCTCATCAAAGGGCGAGACATCATTGAGACAGGTGTGGTCAAATCTGGACAAAATATCCCCTAAATGCTTTTTCAACTCCGTGAAATCGTAAGCCATGCCAACATCATCAACATGGGAAGCCATTAACTTAACCGCCACCCGAAAACGATGCCCGTGGAGCGCCTCACACTTGCCCCGATAACCCCGCAAAAAATGAGCGGCATCAAAATGCTGCTCTACAGATACCTCATACATTCTCCTTAATCACTCTCCAATTTAACTACGCCCTGTCTCTTCACTCCCTTTAATAACTCCACAACAGTCTTACCAAGCACTGGATGCCTAAGGGTAGGAGCAACCTCAGCCAGAGGAACAAGAACAAAGGCTCTCTCCGCAATTCTGGGGTGAGGAATAACCAGATTTGGGGTCTTAATAACCTGGGCACCATAAAAGAGGATGTCAATATCGATAGGACGAGGGGCGCCAGATTCCTTGATTACCCTACCCAATTTGCTCTCAATCCCCTTGGCTAGAATAAATAGCGCCGCCGGAGCTAGTCTGGTATAAACCTGACATACCACGTTAAGAAAGCGAGGTTGGTTGACATTACCCACCGGTGCGGTATCATACACCGACGAAACCTTTGCTACTTGCAACTTCTGCGAGAGGAAGCCTAATGCCCTGTTCAGGTTCTCTTTACGGTCACCCATATTTGAGCCAAGCCCAAGATAGACTTCTTCCAGCAATTTATCGTTCACCCTGATATCCTCCGTATAGTATAATTATAAAGTATCCTAAATATACAATATTTACCGTCTCACCGACAAAGCGCCTTGCCGGCGTAGCTATGGTCTCCCTATAGCCCCTTATTGTACCATAGTTGAGGGCTGCAGGAACATTTTGAGAGGGTCGCCTTGAAACAGGAAATGGTTTATGCTAGTATTCTGAAGTCAAAAGAGCCTGCTTCAAACAAATATAGAAAGGCGGCATAAAGTAGAGGACTGATAATGCCTACCAATGAAGACCTTATCGCTGACCTAGAGGCACGAGAAGCCAAAATAAAAGAGATGGGCGGGGCGGAGAAAGTCAAGAAACAGCACGCCCAGAATAAGCTGAACGCCCGGGAGAGAATCGAACTTCTCTTTGACCCCGGCACCTTCGTGGAAACCGGCATGCACGTCAAACACCGCTGCAAAAACTTCGGCCTTGATAAGATGGACATCCCGGCCGATGGTGTAGTAACCGGCTTTGGCAAGGTCAATGGCCGCACAGTATGTTGCTACGCCCAAGACTTTACTTCACGAGGTGGCACACTGGGCGAGATGCACGCCTGGAAGATAGCCAAGACAATGGACCTGGCAGCCAAGATGAAGGTGCCCATGGTCGGCATGCAAGATACCGGAGGTGCACGCATTCAGGAAGGAATCAGTGCCCTGGACGGCTACGGTCAAATCTTCCACCGCAATACCCTGTATTCGGGAATCATCCCCCAGATAACCCTGAGTATGGGGCCCTGCGCCGGCGGTGCTGTATATTCCCCCGCCCTCACCGATTGGGTTCTCATGGTCAAGGGCTCAAGCTTTATGTATGTCACTGGCCCAGATGTAGTTAAAGCGGTCACCAGTGAGGAAGTCACTCACGAGGAACTGGGTGGGCCTATGGTGCATAACACCAAGAGCGGTGTAGCCCACTTTATCTATAACAGCGATGCCGACTGTATCAACGCTTGCAAACAGCTCCTGAGCTACCTTCCTCAGAGCGTCTACGACAAGCCGGACTCCACCTGCCAAAAGCCAACCGATTCCCCCGAGCGCATCAGCCCTGAGCTTGACGTCATCGTGCCTGAGGACCCACGCAAGGTCTATGACATGAAGAAGGTAATCGAAGCTATTGTAGATGACGGTGAGTTTCTTGAACCCCACAAACACTTCGCTCCAAATATGATTGTCTGCTTCGCCCGTATCAACGGGCACGCAGTAGGCATCATCGCTAATCAGCCCAGCTATATGGCAGGAGTTCTTGATATCAATGCCTCAGATAAAGCAGCCAGATTCATCCGCTTCTGCGATGCCTTTAATATCCCTCTGGTCACTTTGGTCGACGTCCCCGGCTACATGCCCGGTACCCAGCAGGAGTTTGGCGGGGTTATCCGCCACGGCGCTAAGGTTCTTTCCGCCTACTCCGAAGCCACTGTGCCCAAGATTACCGTCTGCACCCATAAGGCTTATGGTGGTGCCGAGATTTCCATGTGCTCCAGGTCGGTGGGGGCAGACATCTACATGGCATGGCCCACAGCCGAGCTAGCGGTAATGGGTGCCGAAGGCGCTGCCGCTATAATCTTCCGCCGAGAAATCTCTGAGGGCGATGACCCCGAGGCCAAGCGCAAGGAACTGAGCGAACTATACCGCAAAACATTTAACAACCCCTACGTTGCTGCCGCCGGTGGCTATATCGACAAGGTCATCAAGGCCAGAGACACCCGCCACGAGATTATCATGGCTCTGGAACCCCTAATCAATAAAAAGGAAGACCGCCCGTGGAAGAAACACGGCAACATTCCACTATGAAAATGGACTGTATTTTCTGTCAAATCGCAGCGGGGGAAATCCCCAGTGACCTCCTTTATCAGGACGAAAAAGTGATTGCCTTCCCTGATATCAATCCCCAGTCACCCACTCACATAATCATTATCCCCAGGAAGCATATTCCTTCCCTTGCCCATCTATCGGAAGAAGAGTCGTCTCTGGTGGGACATATGGTAAAAGTGGCAAATAAGCTAGCCGAAAAGGAAGGCATCACGGAGAAGGGGTATCGCCTAGCGATAAACTGCGGTGAGCAGGGAGGACAGATGGTACCCCACATCCACATGCACCTCCTGGGGGGAAGAAAGCTCTCAGGCCGGCTGGGCTAGCTTAGCGCCCTTTCCGATATTCCAAGAAGGCAAATAAGCCAGCAATGCTCTTGGCATCACAGATGGCACCCGAGGCGAGCAGTTCAGGCATCTGAGCAAGAGGCATTCTGACCAGTCTGATGCTCTCGGTATCCTCAGCGTGGAGCTGGCTGGGAACAAGGTCAGTGGCAAGATAAAGATAAAGGTATTCAGTGCAGTAGCCGGGGCTGGAATAGAAACCACCCAACCTCTCCACCTTCCTCGGCAGATAGCCGGTCTCCTCCTGTAACTCGCGGCGAACAGCAGTCCCGGGGTCTTCACCGGGGTCAATGCCACCAGCGGGTATCTCCAACAGTTCTTTAGAGACCGGGCTGCGAAATTGTTTAACCAGTAAAACATTGCTATCGGCATCAACAGCGACAATAGCCACACAATCACTATGCTCCACAATCTCCCGCTCAGTTTCTCTGCCATCAGCCGTCAGCACAGTATCAACCCGCAGATTTACTGCACGCCCCCTGTAAATCGATTGACTAGACAATATCTTTTCTTCAGCCAAATTAACCCTCAAAATGATAGATAAGAGCTACCTCATCACAATCAGGGAATTTCGGACATCGGTAACACTCGCCCCAGATCTTGCGAGGCAACTCCATTTTATCCACCTGGACAAAGCCAACACTCTCAAAAAAGGCTGGTTTGTAGGTCAGACAAAAAACGGTAGTGATACCAAGTTCCTTAGCCTCCTTAAGACAAGCCTGTATCAATTGGGCTCCAATCCCCTGTCCCTGACTTACCTCAGCCACTGCCACTGACTTTATCTCAGCTATATCTGACCACACGACATGCAAGGCAGCACAGGCAATCACCTGCCCACCTTCCCTGATAACCAGGTAATCCCTGAGATTCTCATATATCTCGCTTAGCGAGCGAGGAAGCATTTCGCCCTTATTAGCAAAGGAGTTAACTAACTTGTGCATCCGAGCGACATCGCTGATTCTGGCCCTTTCTACCGATTTCAATTTAACGTTTCCCTTTCAACCTTTGCTCCAGAGAAGCATAGAAAGAGGCTTGGGGGTGAATTCTCAAAAATCGCATCTTGTTGGAGCTATGCTTCACGGTAGCAACAGAACCGCCTGACAAAGGCAAATTTATGTGCCCATCAACAGTCAGTACTGCCTGATGGGCAGCATCGAGGCACATCTTAACTACCGCCGTGGGCTGTAATACCAGAGAATAAGTGGAACTAAGATGAGGCAATATCGGCAACAATATAAACTCATCAGACTGGGGATGAAGAATAGGCCCACCGGCTGCCAGGGAATAACCGGTGCTACCGGTGGCGGTAGCCACAATCACTCCGTCAGCCTTATAGGTGGTCAGCGCCTCACCATCAATGCTGGTCTGGATACGAATAGTTCTAGCCATAACCCCCCGCGCTATTACCACATCGTTCAAGGCATAGAATACCGAGGGTGACTTCTCATCAGAGACCGAAACCTCTGCCTCAAGCAAATCCCGCTCATCAATCCAACCCTCCCCCCCCAATAAGGCAGGTAGCTTAGCCATGACCTCATCAGCACGAAGCTCGGTCATAAACCCCAGATTGCCCAGATTTATCCCGGTGATGGGAATGGGGTGAGGAACCACAGCCTGAGCCGACCGTAGAATGGTACCATCGCCACCAATGCTGAGAATCAAATCGGTACCATGCACCTGAGCTCGCGCTTTTTCCCCCTCCCAGGCTGAGCACAGCCACACAGAAACGCCCCTCGAGCTCAAAAACTTTTGCAGTTTTTCCGCCAGCTTAAAGGCAGCCTCAACGAGAGGGTGATAGAGAACGCCAACCCTTTTCATAGATTACTCTCCGACAAAAATAAAGATGTCACTTCTGAGGACAAGCAAAATATAACATCGGCAACCTGGAGCGTCAAGCTTAAGAGGCTCGTTCATCCGAGACCAAGATTAATTGCTTCGCAGAAGAGCTCCCTAGATAGCTGCCTTGGCTAATCGGCGCTTAATAATGTATTGGACAAGAAAGAAGCCGACAATACCCAGGAAAAAGACAGCGGCGAAAACCCCCGCCGCCCGTATTCTCCTCTCTGTTATAGCCTCAATGCCCCTGCCGAAATTCCATAACCAGACGTAGCTGCCGAAGGGGGCAAAATAGCGCCAAGTAGTCGGAAGCTGGATGCCTTTAGCCTTCATTTGCTCTATGGGCTGGGTGACACACCAATCCCACAGTCTACCAAACGCCCCGGCAATTAGACCGGCGGGGACGACCAAAGTAGCGAGGATGAAAAAGAAAGCTTCATCCCCCCACCTATCCCAAAAACCCCAGCCAAAGCAGAAAATAAACGCGGCATAAACGGCATTATGCAAAACAGCATCCAGAATAAGAGCCTGCCCCGACAGCCACAGCAGTAGCAAGAAATGCTTGGGTGAATACTTTTTCGGAACTTCGAGCCTGCCAAGGGCATTCCGGACATGTGGTACAGCCGCTGTAACGAAGAAAGTGGCAATAATGCCAATAAAAGGCAGTATGAAGTAAGGCACGCCACAAAATAGTCTAGGAGCCATAGGCGGCAACAAAACATTGGGTAACAAGAGGCCGGCCGCCATAGAGCCCGCGCTCAATAGATATAGCAAGAGGAAAAATTGCTTAGGTGATAGCTTTTTCGGCATTTATATCACCCTCCTTTCTTCCGTTTACCACCTCGCCTGGGTTGAACAGACTTACTCAGCCTTTTTATCCCTCTACCCGACTTAAACTTATTCAGATTAACAAAGCCTCTCGTCCGATTCACAGCGACTTATCCTGCTCCCCTTCTTCATCACCCTCTGGTAATTTCTCTACTGGAGTCTCGCTGGCACGCTGTAACCTATCTCCAAATCTACCCAGTTTTCTGCCCGCTTCCTCATATTTGGTTGCAGCATGACGAATATGTCCCCCCATTACCTCGTAGTCCTGCTGGAAATCGTCAAGGTCACTTTGCAGACGCTTCACATAGGCAAGAATCTCACCCGCCGCCTTCTCAAAGCGCATTCCCTTTAGGCCTTGGACGATGACCTGCAGATAGGCATAGAAGCTGTTGGGCGAGACAGGGATTACCCTCTTTTCCAGAGCATAAGAAAATATGTCACTTTCCTCACTGCCCCGAATTATCGTCTCATAATAGACATTCTCTGCCGGAATATACATGAGGGCGAAATCAAACGTTTTCTCATCAGGCAGAATATACTTGGCTATATTATCAATATGTTTTTTAATAGCGCGAGCAAATTGCCTTCGTAAGGCCGCTTGCTCCTCTTCGGACTCTGCGGTAGTTATTCGCCGAAAGTCCTCCAGGGGAAATTTGGAATCGATGGGAACCAAATTCTCGCCAATTCGAACAGCAGCATCTACTGTCTCACCACTTCTAAATCTATGTTGCAGCGAGTAAGCACCTCGCGGCAGGATGTCAGCCAACAACCTTTCCAGCAGAAGTTCACCAAAACCACCCCTGAACTTTGGTGCTCGCAGAAGCTCTTGTAGACTAGATACGTCCTTACCGACTTCCTCAATATTCTTCGTCTTCTGCGTCAGCTCACCTAACCGCTCCCGCAGGTCGCCAAAAACTACCAGACTAGCATCTAATTTCTCCCCCACCACCTTGGACAAGGCATCACCCTGTTCCTTCAATGCCAATCGCTCTCTAGATTTGCTCCAGACAAAGAAGCCGACCGAAATCGCCAGACTAACCGCCAGGACAATTATTATTACCAGTTCCATAACTATCCAAAACCGCTGGGCTGCTATAGCAATGCTCCATTTATTATACACCGCAAACTGGTAGTAGGCTAATTGGCAAGAATTGTGGAAGGGAACCAGAGGTCTTCCCAGCTACTTGACAAAGGTTGTAAACTAAAAATAATAATTATAGAATCTCACATAAATAAACTATGGGATTTCCCTTTATTTTATGCTAGAATACCGCAAAGGTACCGTGAAAATAGCGAAAGCCATATCGAAGCGTTTATAGCCCTCCCAAAGAGCTATAGGCGCTTTTATTTTATCAGTACGTAGCAGCGCAAGTTAGCAGCAGAGTAATAGCAATATAGAATATGAAGGGATGTCATGCAGTTAGAGCGGGGCTTTTGATACTCCTCGCCATAGTAATTGGGGGTATTTCCTGTACGGCAAAGCCCCTGACCAAGTTTGAGCAAACCCGCTCTTTGATGGATACCTTTGTCACCATCACTGTTTACTCCGATGAGGAGACGGCGCAAGAGGCGATAAACGCGGCATTTAGCCGAATGGAAGAAATAGAAAAAGAAGCCTCAATATTTGACGAAGAAAGCGAGGCGTACCAGCTTAATAGGGATGGGTATCTGGAATCACCCTCCGCTGATTTGATGGAATTGCTAGCCATGTCCGCCGATTACAGTCGAATGACGAATGGCTATTTCGACATAACGGTTCAACCACTATTAGACCTATGGGCAGGTGGACTGTGGCAGGAGAGTGAAGAGGTCCAGAAAAGCAAGATAGAGGAGACGATGAAACTGGTCGGTTGGGAGAAAATAGGCATTGATGACGGCATATACTTCAAGACGGACGGGATGAAAATAACCCTTGGCGGCATTGCCAAGGGCTATGCTGTAGATGAAGCGCTAAAAGTTCTTGAACAAATGGGCATCAAACATGCCCTGGTAAACGCCGGCGGAGATATGAGCGCGCTGGGTTCTAAACCAAATGGAGAGCCATGGAACATTGCTCTAGTAAACCCGGATGATACCAGCCAGAGCCTCGCCACCTTCAACTGCTCGGATAAGTCGGTGGCGACCTCAGGAAATTACGAACGATACTTCAGTCCCGATAAGAAAGTCAATCACATCATCAACCCAAAGACAGGCTTTTCGGCACAGGATTGTATCAGCGTCACTATAATAGCAGATAGTGGCACACAGGCTGATGCCCTAGCAACCGGGGTCTTTGTAATGGGGCCCGATGAGGGCATGAAGCTGGTTGAATCTCTGGATGATGTGGAGTGTTTAATAGTAGATGCCGAGAGAACGATACATCGCTCTTCTGGTTTATCACAGTATCTAAGCGAAAGGCAATGAGATGAACAAGTTGAACCTGAGGCTTAAAAAGAAGGGCACACGTTACGGAGTGAAGCTGCCTCATAGCAAGCTTAGTGCCCAAAACCCCATTGAGCAAGCACCTCTGCCTGAAGCTGTAATTGTCCCCCTCCATCAGAATATAGGAGCGCCCTGCGAGGCCGTGGTAAAGAAAGGGGATAAGGTACTGACCGGCCAGAAGATAGGCGACTCAGACAAGTATGTCAACGCCCCCGTGCACGCCACCGTTTCCGGTGAAATAACCGGCACCGCCACGATAGTAAATCCACCCACCTCCCAGTTAATCGAAGCTCTGGTGATAACCTCTGATGGCAAAGATGAATGGGTAGCACTTGAGCCACCCAAGGACCCCGAATCTCTCTCCGTTAAGGAGATTTTAGACAGGATAAGATCAGCAGGCATGGTGGGGCTTGGAGGAGCCGCCTTCCCCACCCATGTTAAGCTCTCGCCGCCCAAGGATAAGAAGATAGACACCGTCATCCTGAACGGCTGCGAGTGCGAGCCCTATATAACCTCAGACCACAGGGTAATGCTTGAATATGGAGAGAAGGTAATCTCTGGATTAAACATCATAAGGAAAGTAATCTCACCTGATAATACCTACATCGCCATAGAGGACAACAAGGAAGACGCTATAGACCACTTGGAGAAGTTGATAACAGATATGGAGCTCCACGGGGAGTTAAAGATAGTTCCTCTAAAATCGAAGTATCCCATGGGAGCTGAGAAGATTCTGACAGAATTGCTGCTAGGCAGGGAGGTGCCCATCGGCGGGCTACCCCTGGATGTCGGCACGGTGGTCCACAACGTAAGCACCGCTAAGGCGATTCACGATGCCGTAGTTGAAGGCAAGCCCTTCGTCGAGAGAGTGGTCACCATCACCGGCGCTGTCAAGAGCCCGAAAAACCTTCTGGCAAGGTTCGGCACCCCCTTGAGGCATCTTATAGACTACTGCGGAGGGATAGAGGGGGAAGCCAACGAGGTTGTCCTTGGGGGACCCATGATGGGCTTCTCCCAGTTCGAGCTCGATTTTCCCACAGTCAAGGGAACGAACGCGGTGCTAGTGAAGAAGGGTATCCCCATAAAAGAGCAGGACTGTATAAGCTGCGGCAAGTGCATAGAGGTCTGTCCCATGCGTCTTATGCCCACTATTCTGGCCAGACACGCCAAATCTGGCAATTACGACGAGTGTCAAAGCTTTTACATCCTGGACTGCTTTGAATGCGGAGCCTGCGCTTATGTCTGTCCGGCAAACATACCAATAGTGCAATATATAAAGGTAGCTAAAAAAGAATTGGCGAAGAGGGCGGCTAAAAAATGACCCAAGGGAGAGAATTTTTAATCGCGCCCGGCCCCCATCTCCGAGGGAAACTCTCCGTTAGCAAGATAATGTATCTGGTAGTGATTGCCCTTATGTTTCCCACCGGCGCTGGGATATATTTCTTCGGCTACTATGCCGTTTCGGTAATAGGGCTAAGCGTGGGAACATGCATCATTACCGAGTACGTGGTAAAGAAAATAAGGGGTCAGCCCTTCATAATGGACGGGAGTGCCGTAGTCACCGGCATCCTGCTGGGTCTGGTCCTGCCGCCAACGATATCCCTGTGGATGGTGGCAATCGGCGCTATGTTTGCTATTGCCATCGTCAAGGAAGCCTTCGGCGGCCTGGGACACAACATATTTAACCCCGCCCTGGGGGCGAGGGCTTTTATGTCAGCCAGCTTCTCAGTCCCGATGACGACATGGGTGAACCCCACCGGCTTTGCCGCCGATGCGGTAACCACAGCCACACCGCTGAGTGGGGTCTCTGTGTGGCAACAGTTCGACCCCTCCGCACACCAGGCAATGTTCTTCGGCAATATCGCCGGCACCATAGGTGAGACCTCCGCCCTGTTCATACTAATCGGCGGCGGTTTCCTTCTCGCCCGCGGCATAATAAACTGGAGAATCCCAGCAATATACATAGGGACGGTCGCCCTAATAAGCCGTGCCTTCGGGCAAGACCCCCTGTTCCACATCCTTGCCGGAGGGCTTATGCTCGGAGCCTTCTTCATGGCCACAGACTATGTGACCTCCCCCCTAACCAATCGAGGGAAGGTAATATTTAGCGTGGCTCTCGGGGTACTAACCGTGCTGATAAGACAGCTTGGTGGCATGCCTGAAGGGGTATGCTACTCCATCCTGTTCATGAACGCCATTACCCCCCTTATCGACCGATATACCAAGGTCAGGCCGTACGGCCTGGTAGAGAGGGCAAAAAGTGCTGGATAAGAACGCCTTGAAAAAAGCCTTCCCCGTAATCCTGCTCACCATAGTGGTGGCGATATCGGTTAGTTTGCTCAGCTTTGCTGACAAGCTTACCCGACCTCAGATTGAAGCTCAACAGCAAAAGAAAATACAGACGTTACTCACCGGGATGTTTCCGGAGATGAGCCGATATGACCTTGATAATGACATATATATCATATACTCTGATGAGGCTAAGATTGGTTATGCCTTCATTGCTGTGGGCAAGGGATATGGAGGGGATATTGATATCCTGGTCGGCCTTGAGAATAAGACGACGATAAAAGGGATCAGCATAGTATCACATACGGAGACCCCCGGACTCGGCAGCAGGATAACCGAGAGTTCCTTCACCGACCAATTCGCCGGCTTAAACATTGATAGTGTTGCTCTGAAGAAAGCGGGTGGGGAGGTAGACGCCATAACCGGCTCAACGATAAGTTCCACAGCGGTTATTAACGCCGTTAGAGAAACCGCTATGGAAAAGGTAAAGCTAATAGAGGACGATGAGTAAGGAGAGCAAAGATGGGTAAATTCATAAAAGAGTTTGCCAAAGGTCTAATCATCACCAATCCGGTTTTTATTCTTGCCCTTGGTTTATGCCCCACGCTGGCCGTTACCACCTCAATCGATAATGCGCTGGGTATGACCCTGGCAGTTGTCATTGTCCTCCTTGGAGCGAACGCAATAGTAGCCGCGATAAGGAACTTTGTCCCGAACATAACCAGAATCCCCGTATTCATCGTCATTATTGCTAGCCTGGTCACCATAGTCGATCTCATATTTGCCGCCAATTTCCCCGACCTGCATGAATCGCTAGGCATATTCCTCCCCCTGGTGGTAGTAAACTGTATAATCCTGGGGCGGGCTGAGGCATTTGCCTCCAAGAATCCAGTACTCTACTCCATTGCCGATGCCTTAGGGATTACCGTCGGCTTCATGATAGCCCTGCTGATGATATCGGCGATAAGGCAATCGCTGGGGAGTGGCGAGCTGACAGTTTTCGGCTACCACTTTTTCACCCTGCCCATCCTCGGGAAGCAACCCATAGCGATATTAACCCAACCACCCGGAGCATTCTTAGTCATAGGGCTACTAATGGCTATATTCAGATGGAGGGGGGTGATGAAGAGTGAATGAACTCATTGCCATATTCGTCAGCATGGCCTTAATCAACAACTTCATCTTGGTGAGGTTCCTGGGCCTCTGCCCCTTCTTCGGCGTCTCTAAGCAGCTAGGACCGGCGCTCAGTATGGGGGTAGCCGTCACCTTCGTCATGACCATCGCCTCAATCGCCACGTATTTCATTTACAACTATATACTCATTCCTTTCGATATCAGGTTTATGTATATAGTCATCTTTATACTGGTGATAGCAACCCTGGTCCAGATAATAGAGCTATTCATAAAGAAGACGAACGCCCCGCTCTACTTTGCCTTCGGCATATACCTGCCTCTTATTACCACCAACTGCGCTGTGCTCGGCGTTACCCTGATAGTAAACACAGTAGAAGAATACTCCTTCTGGCAAACCGTAGTTGCTGCTATCGGCGGCGGCTTAGGCTTTACCCTGGTTTTAGCCATCATGTCAGGGATACGGCAGAAGCTGGAGCTAGCCAAGACTCCTAAGTCAATGAAAGGCTTGCCCATAGCATTTCTCATAGCCATGCTTCTCGGTCTCGCCTTCTCTGGATTTGGAGGGATGATATAAGCGATGATACAATATAGGCGGAGGATATTATAAATATGATTCCAATAGGTGCGCTAATCGGCATAGGACTAGCCTGCGGGTTAGTAATATATATGGTGCACATTAAGGTTCCCCAAAAAGTAAAAGGCCTGGAGAAAACGGAGAGGATAAATTCCATCCTGCCCGGGGCGAACTGTGGTGCCTGCGGCAAGCCTGGTTGCTTTGCCTATGCTCAGGCGCTAACAGATGACCCGAATGTAGTCACTAAGGCACCATGCACTCAGGTGCTACATGACGCCGAGAGATTGGAGCAGCTGGAAAAAGCCCTTGGTATAAGCCTGGATGCAGAAGCGATGAGCCAAAAGGCTCTCATCCACTGCAACGGGAACTCAGAGGCTCTATACCAATATTCCGGAGCAGATACATGCAAAGCAGCGGCGCAACTCCTTAGCGGCTACAAGAAATGTCCCTTTGCCTGCCTGGGTCTTGGAGACTGTGTTGAGATATGCCCCGTGGATGCAATATTTATAGACCCTGAAAAAAAGGTGGCGGTGGTAAACCGAGAGAAGTGTAACGGATGTGGACTCTGTGTAACTGAATGCACAATGAACCTCATCGAGCTGGTTCCGGCGAACACAAAAATCGCCTTCCTCTGTAACTACAAACCACTGAGGAACATTCCGGGGAGGGAGAGATGTGATTATGCCTGCACCCACTGCCGAAAGTGCTTCAATGCCTGTGAGGACGAGGCGATAGAGTGGGACAAGACCAAAGCTGTACCTCAGATTATTCAAGATAAATGCACCCTCTGCGGTAAATGCATAGATGCCTGTGAATCTCATACCCTGGCTGATTTCACCAAGGTGAGAAAAGCGCCAGAATTAGTCGGCTCTGGCGCTAAATCAAAGGGCACACCCTCCGAGCAGGGACCATGCTGCGCTCCACCAACAGTGACCTGAATACAATGCACAAAGCAGCTTTATGCCCAAGATTAACCTTCCCCGACCAGGGAGAGGCCATAAACAATAAACAATGCGAGTCATTGCAGGCAAAGTAAAAGGACACCACCTCAAAGCACCAAAGAGAACTGCTACTCGTCCGGCAACAGACCTAGTGCGCGGGGCAATTTTCTCTATCCTAGAAACCTCGACCAATGATTGGTCACAGGTACTCGATCTGTTCTCCGGCAGCGGAGCCCTGGGCATTGAGGCTTTAAGTCGAGGTGCGGACTGGGTTGACTTTGTTGAACATAACCCCCAGTGT
Organism: uncultured Dehalococcoidales bacterium; assembly: GCA_964496725.1. Lineage (GTDB taxonomy): Bacteria > Chloroflexota > Dehalococcoidia > Dehalococcoidales > E44-bin46 > JAZGHN01. The sequence continues at coordinate 3,859 of CAZCAS010000004.1, read as the reverse complement.
TGTGATATAATTAAACAGAACTTAGAAAAGACAAGGTTAACAGCGCAGGCTCATATCTATTGCTGCAGTGTAGCCAAAGCGCTTTCCTTTCTTGACAAGGAGTATAATATTATACTGATGGACCCGCCCTACGCTAATTCGTCCATAGGCGACGTAGTAACAAAAGTAGCAACCTCTAAACTAGTTGGGGCAAACTCTATTGTGGTGGTAACACATTCCCCCCACCTCCACCTAGATTCAACCTATGCCACATTAAATCTCATTAAAGAGCACCGCCACGGCGATAGTTGCATCGCCATATACCAGAAGGAGAGCAAGCATTGAGTACCGCTATTTACCCGGGCAGTTTCGATCCCATAACTAACGGGCATCTCGACATCATCAGGAGAGCAGCGAAACTGTTCGAAAAGCTAACCATCGGAATCTATGATAAGCCAGATAAAAAGCTTCTCTTCACCGCCGAAGAGAGAGCAGAGATGGTCAAGAAAGCAACAGTCAACCTGCCCAATGTGGAGACGACGGTTTTCACGGGGTTGGCTGTTGACTTCGCCAAGAAGGTAAAGGCACAAGTAATAGTACGTGGGCTGAGAATGAGTGCTGATTTCGAGAAAGAATTCGACCTAGCCATGATGTACAAAAAGTTATCCGCTGATGTAGAATTAGTCTGTCTCATGTCAGACCTGAGATATCAGTTCCTGAGCTCCAGCCTGCTCAAGGAGGCAGCCAGACTGGGCGGTGTTATTGATGACCTCGTCCCTAAACACGTAGCTGCAGCTCTAAAAAAGAAGGTCCATGGTAAAATATAGGCACCATCTACAAACGGGTAGTGTTATTCAAGACAAACCAATTCCGTAAGGAGGCTAAAAGAAGGAGGAATATATGGCATATAAAATTACGGATGACTGCATCAGCTGTGGAGCTTGTGAGCCTGAGTGCCCGAACGAGGCAATAAGTGAAGGGGAGACAATCTACATCATTGACCCGGCTAAATGCACTGAATGTGTTGGCAGCCATGAGTCATCCAAGTGTGCTGAGGTCTGCCCCGTAGACTGTTGCATAGCCGACGAAGGCCATAGCGAGAACAAAGAGCAACTTCTTGAAAAGTGGCGTAAGTTGCACCCAGGCGAGGAACCGGCCGAAGGAACCTACTAAGGACAAAACACCAACGGAAAACGAACCTGGTTAACGAATAGCAATTAACCCTTAGATTAATTGCTAGCGTGCTGGCGCTATTAGCCAAGTTAATAGCGCCAGCGCTTCATTATTGAAAGAAAGAGCGTATCACACCAAAATCCCCAGGAAGCAGAGCCAGCACTCGGGGGAAGCGGTCTAATAAAATGGGGGCTAGTTTTGAATTAGCTATGGCCCCCGTTGCGCCCAGAAATCTGACCCACATAGCCAAAAAGGCACCACAAAACATGGCTCCCACTACAACCCCCAAAATACCGCCGACAAGACGGTTGACCCAGCCCATCATTATCGCTGAAGCAGCCCGCTCCAGTAAGCGGGCGAGCAAAGTGGCAAGAACCATCACCCCGATAAATATTATGGCAAAGGCAGCAACCCTAGATAAACCCGGCCAAGGAATGAAAAACAGCCACCTGGAAAAGAAGGCATAATAACGCCCAGCCAGAATTATACCAACCACCAACCCGACGAGGGTTAATGTCAGCTTGATAATCCCCTTCCTCATCCCAATGAAGGCAGAAACACATATAGCTACTACGATAACTATATCAATCCAATTCATATCAGCGAGCAGTTACCACCTCCTTGACCGTATTTAACCCACTCCGTCATCCATAATGAAGGGCATCAATGGGATTGAGCCGAGATGCTCTCAGCGCTGGGTATATCCCAGAAACAATGCCAATAAAAATGGCAACCGATATCGCCAAAATTACAACGTCTGCTGATATCACGGCTGGAATGGCCTCACCACCGACATTTATCCGAGAGACCATACGTGATATAATCCACCCGCCAATTACACCAATACCGCTACCGACCAGGCTAATCATTGCCGACTCCAGCAAGAACTGGATTAGGATATCACGTCGTTTCGCCCCCACTGCCTTACGAATGCCTATCTCCCGAGTTCGCTCAGTGACCGAAACCAGCATAATATTCATTATACCTATACCACCAACCAAAAGGGAAATGCCGGCAATAGCTCCCAGAAATATGGTAAATACCCCGGTGACCTGCTGTAACATGCTCACTATCTGCTCCTGACTGACAACAGCAAAGTCATCCTCATCACCTGACTCAATATGATGGCGCTTCCTCAAGATAGTCTCAATGTCCTCAGTGACTGCATCCACCGCATCAGCACTGGCCAGTTGAACCCCAATGGTCTCCACCACATCTTCTCCACTAGCCATCTTCTGAGCAAATAACTTAGTCTGAAAGGTAGTTATGGGTACTACCGCAATATCATCCATGTTAAACCCCATAAATCCCCCACCTTTTGGCTCCAGAACCCCGATAACGGTAAACCGCTTCCCCTTAATCTTAACCTCCTGGCCCAAAGGGTCGGCATCACCAAATAGCTCTTTAGCCACATTATCACCCAGTACTACCACCGTATCTCTCCTGGCTACATCCCTGTCAGAGATAAACTGGCCCCAGCCTAGAGTGTGATTATATGTGTCCAGGTAGGCAGGCGTACCACCCTCTATCATAGTGGCATAACTTTCATTATCAGCTACCACCTCGGCAAAGTTCTCATTGGTTGGAGCCACCTGTAACACCGAAGGTATATCGGTTAAAGCCTCGGCATCATCCAGGGTGAGACTAGGCATAGCAAATTCCGGCGACAGTCCGGCAAAACCGGGTGCCTCAGGATTGCGCGGCTGCACGAAGAGCACATTGCTGCCCATCTGTTCAAAGGTAGAGGTAATCATAGTCTGTGCCCCCCGTCCAATTGACATCAGACCTATCACCGACATTACCCCAATTATTATACCGAGCATGGTTAGTGCGGAACGCAGTTTATTAGCTGCCAGCGACCTTATGGCTGCAGCCACGGAGTCTTTGAATCTCACTGGCTGAAAACCCTCCCGTCCTGAATATGGATAATCCGCTGTGCCTGAGCAGCAATATTCGCCTCATGGGTAATCAGGATTATAGTTATCCCCTCCTGGTTAAGCTGCTGGAAAATAGACATAATCTCATCAGAAGAATGAGTGTCAAGTTCACCCGTCGGCTCATCAGCCAGAATCAGAGCAGGATTATTGATCAATGCCCTGGCAATGGCTACCCGCTGTTGCTGCCCTCCCGACAGCTCGGCAGGCCTATGATTAGCCCGCTCCACTAAGCCGACCCGCCGTAATGCCTCAGTGGCACGCTGCCGCCGCTGATGAACCCCACTGCTATAGACAAGGGGCAGTTCTACATTGGCTAAGGCACTAGCCCGGGGCAGGAGATTAAAGTCCTGAAAGACGAAACCAAACTTTTTATTTCTCATCTCGGCCAACTGGTTATCACTAAGCTTGCTGACATCTCCCCCTTCAAACACATACCTCCCCGAGGTAGGTCTATCCAAACAACCAATTATATTTAGCAGGGTTGATTTACCCGACCCCGAGGCACCGGTGATAGCCAGCATCTCCCCCTCGGTAACAGAGAGGGTTACCCCCCTAAGGGCGTGAACGTCAACCTTGCCCATATGGTAAACCTTGGTAATATTCTCCAGCTCAATCATACCTCACCCCGATGGCTGATATCTGCTAAACTCGTTAGTGGAAGAGGGAACTCTGCCCAGACTCTTCTTTTCCAGATTGCCCCCCAACTAACACCATTTCACCCTCATCAAGGCCAGATACAATCTCAGTATTAAAACCATCACTGATGCCAA
>CAZCAS010000003.1:23254-34915 GCA_964496725.1 uncultured Dehalococcoidales bacterium | reverse complement strand
GGGGTGTTCAAATCATGCTCTACCGGCTTCAGGAGAGGACCGGGCTTCCCTGCAATCCACATACGTTCAGGAGGACGTTCGCTTCAAATCTGCACAGGAGAGGGCTGGATATTGAGCACATCATGAGGCTTGGTGGTTGGGAAAGTTTGGATATGGTGCTGAGGTATACCAGAAGTGTGAGGTTTGAGGAGAGCTTGAGGCTGTACCAGGAGATAGGGAGGTAAGGGCTGTTTGCTCATAAGTGTGAATGATTGAACAATTCGTCAAAAGGTGTGACCGAGTAACAAGGTAATTTTCGGAGCAACGGCGTTCAAATTGATACATTACCCTGGTTTCCATATCTATTGACACTATTAGGCAAGTGTTATATTGTTTAGAATACACTTGGAATGAAAGGAGGTGATAATTATATTATTCTTTGTTAAGGGAGGACCAAAAAGTGGGCCACCCCCACTTTCTCCTGAACAGTTGTTGGACCATGTGGTCAAGGAATGGGAAACTGTCATTGACTTTAGGCAACAGGGCAAAGTCTTGGAATCATATGGATATGTAGACCACCCAGGTGGTTTCATTATCTTTAATGTGAACTCGAGGGAGGAGCTCGATACACTGCTATCCAAACTGCCCATGCATTCCTTTTCTGAATTTGAAATTAGCCCATTGATTACAGCTGAGCAGGCTTTAGAGCGGGCCAAACAAGGCGAGGTATCAGGACCACATTGCACCACAGATAATCTTTCCTACCTCGACTGACTTCCTGGTCCCATTCCTCAGCAAGAGGTTGAGTTAATTGAGTATCCCTGAGCATACAATCTGGACAAACCTGTAATAGAAAGCCGAAGGGGTTTGCTCTGCCACTTGAGCTAGCGGCTCACAGGACCAATTTTAGCAAAGCAGGGTATATTGGCAGGTTAAGTCCTGGTAAACCAGGCAAAGAGGCTACAGCCAACCAGCCCAATTATCGCTGCCGAGTAGAATGCCGAGGTTAGACCCACTTGCTGAACAACCATCCCAGCGCCAAGTGGTCCGATAACCATCCCCAGGCTCATAGCCATATTGAAAAGCCCCATGCTCAAGCCCATACCAAACCTTCTCCCCTCATCAATGGTCAAGGCAGAAGCAGCAGGCATACAGATAGCTCCACCAACACTACCCAGAAAACACAACCCTAATAGCTGACCAAAACTATGAGTAAGGGGGATAAGCGCCACAAAGGCTGCGCTTGCCAGCGCTCCGATGATGACCAGGGTTCTTCGGCTCAATCTATCAGCCACCTTACCCATGGCGGGAAGAAGGCTGGACATGAGGATAATATTAACCCCCATCACCACCCCGATAAGGCTAGAGCTCAAGTTCATCCTCTGGACAGCAAAAAGCGGCAAGAAGGTAGCAAAGGCGCCTCTGCCAATGGCATAGGCTAATCTAAAACTGAAAACGCCTTTCAGTATGTTGCTTAAGCCTATCCGCCGCAAAGAGATGGAGGGATTTAGCCTTACCCGCTGGGGCTTAATCTCAGGCAGAAGAGAAAAGGCAACCAGAAAGGCAGCCAGATTAACCCCTGCCATGGCATAGAAGGCAGCATCCATGCCAAAGTGGCCGCTTAATACTCCGCCAATGAATGGTCCGACGCCGAAACCGCTAAAGAAAGCCGCATTAAAATATCCTGTCCACTTGCCTTCCTCGCCGGGAGGTGAAATATCCCCCACATAGGCCTGAGCAATGGGAACAATCATCCCCCCCGCACTCCCCTGAATGAGACGAATGAGAATAAGTTGCGGGGTGGTATGAGCCCACAGGTAACCCAATGAGACAACGGTATAGATGGCAAGCCCAAGGCAGATAAAAAACTTCCTGCCTCGCTGGTCAGATAGCCTGCCAATAAGAGGAGTTAATATGGTGCGGGAAATAGAGAAGGCTGCCATAATCAGCCCCAGCCAGAGCGCACTGGCACCCAGACTGTGGGCATAGAGGGGCAAGAGGGGAACAATAATCCCCACTCCCAGCATGGCAGAGAAGACAGGCACCGCTAAGGCAGGAAATACCTTCTTAATCGCGGGCTTTGGGCTGCCCTCATTTTTAGTACTACTTACAATGAGACACTACCTGCTTTGCTTGGTATCAGTTTAGCCTACACATGGTTAGTTTCACAGCATTACCTGGCAAACTCCACTGGTTTGGCAGCTTTTATTCTGCTCTGATTTCCAATCATCGAATAACAAGCTCGAAGTCCTCCTGTGTCACTGTTGCCAAGGTGAGTAATCTAGCAGCAAGGTGCTATTCCTGTCTGCCGAAAGACCATGCTGCAATTGACAGCAACGCGATGCCAAAGGTTGCCACTATCAGCATCTCCTGAAGTATGGTCATAGTGTGCCCAAAGATGGTGAGACCAAGGACATAACCCCCCTCTTTGGCAACGCCGCCGAGGAAGAGCTGACGAATGGCGTCGACACCATAGGTTAGCGGGTTAATTCTTGAGATAATTTCCATCCAGCCAGGCACATTATTCACCGGGAAGAACACCCCGGATAGAAATATGAGCGGGAAGATGATAAGCTGGATAACCATCCCAAATCCTTGCTGAGACCGCATACGTGAAGCTATTATGATGCCTAAGCCGGAAAGGGATACGGATACAATAATCAGCATTGGTATCAGCTTGGCTACCAGCATCATGCTGAGAGAAACCCTGAGTATTGGTGCCAGCGCAAGCAAGATAGCTCCCTGCATGACAGCCACTACGGCGCTGCCGACTGCCTTACCCAGTACAATTCCGCTTCGCCCAATCGGGGCTACCAGAATCTCTTTCAAGAATCCAAACTCACGGTCCCAAACTACAGACAAGCCTGACATTACCGAGTTCATTAGTACGGTCATGGCAATGATGCCAGGGTACATGAACTGGATGAAGTCAACTCCAGGTGTCACTGCCCCTATGAGGCGATTAAAGCCGGCGCCGAAGATGACCAGGAACAGCAGCGGCATGGCAAAGGAAGAAACCATGCGAGAGCGCTCCTGAACGAACCTGAGCAATTCCCGGTATGCTACAACCCACATTCCGCGAAAAACTTCTTCCATAGATTACCTCCTGCCCCTCCTTCTCCTTGCCATTGCCTTCATCTGTTCCTTTGAGCCTGCTTCTTCCTCGCGAATAGCGCGACCGGTTAGTTCTAGAAATACATCGTCAAGGGTGGGCCTGCGTACACCTATCGAAAGGAGAGGTGTCTGAAAGCCACGCATCAGTTTGGGCAGGAACTTCTCGCCTTGAGGGATATTCAGGGTAATCATCCCATTCTGAATTTTGACTGATAAATCGTACTTCTCCTTGAGCTCAAGCGCTGCGGCACTATTATCCGCGGCTTTTAGCGTTACGATGTCGCCACCCAGCGAATCCTTGAGTTTGTCCGGTGTGTCCAGGGCGATGATATGCCCGTGATCTATAATAGTTATGCGGTCGCAGTTCTCTGCTTCGTCCATATAGTGGGTTGTTAGGAAGATGGTCAGATTATGGCGTCTGCGCAGGGCCAAGATATGGTCCCAGATGTGGCGACGAGTCTGGGGGTCTAAGCCCAGCGTAGGCTCATCTAAAAAGAGGACTCGCGGGCTATGCAGTAAGCCCCGCGCTATTTCCAGCCTTCTTTTCATTCCCCCGGAAAAGGTGCGCACCTTGTTCTTACGGCGGTCAGACAATTCAACCAGCTTCAGCAGTTCGCCAATACGCTTCTCCCTCCCCTCCCTGGGAACTTTGTAAGCATATGCGTGGAAGCGTAAGTTTTGTTCCGCAGTCAGATACTCGTCGAGGGTAGGGTCCTGAAAGACAAGCCCGATGGATCGCCGCACCTCACTGCGCTGTCTGGCTACATCGTATCCATTGACCATCGCCCTACCCCCACTGGGTTTGAGTAGGGTGCAGAGCATGCTGATGGTGGTCGTTTTACCTGCCCCGTTTGGCCCCAGAAAACCGAATATTTCCCCCTCAGCTACCTGAAAGGAAACCTTGTCAACAGCGACTAGCTGCCCGAAATTCTTGGACAACTCCTCAACTTCTATTATGGCCATCTCTATAATTTCTCCTTCTTGCCCCCGGCCGCTCTTGCCAATGCGGCAAAACCTTGAGCCAGAGCGGAAAGTTCTGCCAGGCTTAATTGTGCTAAGATATCGGACAAACGGGTTATTCGGCTTTCTCTAAGTTTAGCGAGCAGCGCTCTCCCTTTGTCTGTGGTCTCCAAGAGCAGCATGCGGCGGTCTTCAGGGCTCTCCTGGCGGCTCACCAGCCCTTGCTTGACCAGCCGGTCAACAATGCCGGTCATGTTGGATGGGGTAACCCCCAGTGCTGCTGCCAGCCTTCTGAAGTTAGTACTCCCTTCCTCGGCGATGAAAAACAGGCTCTTAAGCTGGGCGATGGTAAGATTCAAATCCATCCAAGCATTGGGAGTATACTGCCTCAGAGTCCGGTTTACCCGTCGCTGTAGCTTGATAACCTCGTTTATTACTGCTTCTTTCTCACTCATCAAGTAACCTTTATTAGTTAAGGTGCTATTGACAGTTTAACTTAGTTTGATTAAAATGTCAATAGCGTGTTCAGCCATGGGCTGCTATCGACACTCCGACCATCGTCAGTGTGTATTTCTTCGGAGCTTAATTAGATGATTGATAAATCCATAGTGGAGGTGAGAGATGGCATACAGACCTAACTTTATGGAGAAGCTTAGAGGGCATGACCCGGAGTTCTTTGACTTAGTAAATGCGATAATGAGCAAAGCTCAAGCAGCCGGTGCCCTCGATCAGAAGACCAAGGCCCTGATTACTTTAGCCCTTGATGCAGCAGGCAGCCATCCTGAAGGAGTGAAGGCTTTGGTGGCAAGAGCAAGGTCACTAGGTGCCACTGAGGAGGAAATAATCGAGACAATCCGTCTGGCTTTCCTCGGCTCTGGTGTTCCTGGATTGGTAGCAGGATTGGCTGCCTTCGACAAGTAAGGTGACAATCAATATTGTAAGGGAGGTGTATTATGCCTGTACCCTATAAAGTCAAGGTGACTGTGCATTCCATAACCAAAGGTGAATGTCCTCAAGGATTCAAGGTGGGAGATAGCTGGCTTATCGAGGATGGGAAAACACCTATTGGGATGTGCGCCGGCGCGTATAACTCGGTAGCTCCTGCCATTCGGACCTTTCGCCTTGGTGGCAAACATCCGTGGGACAAGGATAAAGACATTACCTATGTCTCCTGTCCTGACCCTGAACATTGGGCGGTCTACGAGATTCGGCGGCTACGTCACTATTGAACTTCTGCCCCTGAAACTTCAGATGATTTATATTCAATAAGGCTGCCCCCCACTTTGTCCGCCGGCCCTATTTCATTGCTCGCTATTGACACCCCATCATTGATGTGATATTACTAATGTAATCAAAATTTACCGAATATAACACTTTTTTTGTTTCGTGCCAACTAAGTAGCTAGGTAGGGATGCGATAATCACATCTATGAGGTGAGTAAGTCACCACGCCGGAATTGAAGTATCCGCGTAAGCCCGATGAACCATAGATGAGTGATTATTTCGGGAAAAAAGGATGCCGGCCGCTACCTTCAAAACCTGGACAGATGCCGGAGAGTGAGCAACAAGGAGAAGAAGAGATTCTCCCCCTTCTAGGCTTTATCAATGAGTTTGACTTGGGCGACTTTGACAAACGCAAGTCATAGGCACGATAGACATCGCAGGAGATATCGCTAGATGTTTGCAAGAATACTGGTGCCCCTTGATGGCTCTAAGACCGCCGAGATGGTGCTCCCCTACAGCGCCGAATTGGCCTCAAGGTTCGGCTCCGAAGTCATCCTAGTCACCGTGTCTGAGTCCGTCGCCCCCGACACCAACCACCTCTACCGCACTTACCTGAAGCACGCCACGAGGAAGCTGCGGCTCCAGCTTGACGGATGGGGAACGCGTGAGACGGTGGCGGTGCAGAGTGACGTGCTCACTGGTAGACCCGCCGACCAGATACTGAAGAGCGCCACAGAAAAGAATATAGACTTGATACTCCTCGCTAGCCACGGCTCCTCCGGGGAAGGCCCCTGGCTGCTGGGAAACATCGCCGCCAAGGTACTGCGGGCAACGGACAGACCGGTGTTGCTCATTAGAGAACGAGCCAGAGAGACGGCCCTAGAACAAAGAAACCTCATTCGCAGGATTTTGGTACCTCTGGACGGCTCCAAGACCGGGGAAGCGGCGCTCTGTTATGCCGTGGCGCTGGCAAAGAAGATGACCGCCGAGATAGTCTTGATAGAGGTTTTTGAGCCGGTAAGCACGGTGGGCGCCACCGGCATCTCTTACAGCATCCGCGAGGACGAATCGGTCAGGAAGGCGCTGATGAGTTACCTGGACAGCGTCGCCCAGCCACTTAAGGACGATGGTCTGAACGTCAGGAGTGAGGTCATCTTTGGGGATGCCGCCAACCAGATTATGAAGTACGCAGAGCATAACGGCGTAGACCTTATCGCTGTATCCAGTCACGGCAGAACTGGCGCCGGACGGTGGGTCTTCGGCAGCGTAACGGACAAAATCCTGCACGCTGGCAATGTTGCCCTCCTGGTCAGCCGCACCACCACTGAGTGGCCCAGCTGTAAGGCGGAATTGACCGCGTGAATCAGTATGCCCTGGTCTTAAATCAAAGGAGAAAGAAGCCGCTAGATAGTGCTTGGTCTGAACCAGATCGCCGCCCTCGCCATCTTCATCGGGGTATTCAGCGCCCTCATAACCGGCAAGGTACACCGGTTTATACCAGCGCTGATTGGGGCCCTCCTCACCATAACCGTTGTCTTTCTCGGCATTGAGCGAAGTCCGCAGACGGCAATTGGCATTCTCAATTTTGCCGAGATTGGTCGACCCATTTTCTGGGTCGGTCACGAGCCGGCCATGACCCACGGGGTCAACTGGCAGACCATTTTCTTTATCGCCGGGATGATGGTTATCGTGGAGGGCCTGAGAGCGGTGGGCTTCTTCCGCTGGCTGTGTCTCTCCGCCGCCCGTATGGTCAACTACCGCATCATCCCCATCACCATTCTGTTTATGTTACTTTCCGCAGTGATATCTATGTTCATTGACAACATTACCGTTCTGCTCTTTATGGGTTCGGTGACCATTGAGCTTGCGCGACTCCTCAAAGTTGACCCCATACCTCTCATCATCGGCGAAGTGTGCGCCGCCAATGTCGGGGGCACGGCTACCTTAATCGGCGACCCACCCAATATCATCATCGGCACCAGCCTAGGCTATAACTTCAACGACTTCCTGGTCAATGTCGCCCCTATCGTTTGGGTCGGTATGGCAGTGGTCCTGGGCTACTTCTACCTCCGCTTCCGCAGAGAAAGACTCAGCGGAGAGTCCGGGGCAAGTATCGCCGCGGTGCAGTACCCGGAGCCCGGGGAGGCCATTGTTAACCGCAACCTGTTCAAGGTAGAAGTGGCTATCTTCGCGATGACGGTGGCCCTACTCGTTACCCAATTCCAGACCGGGCTCACTGTGGCCACTGTCGCCTTTATCGGCGCAGGGGCCACGCTGGCCGCCGCCCGAAAAAGCGCACTGGAGCTCATAAAAGGTGTAGACTGGAAGACGCTCCTTTTCTTCTTTGGGCTTTTTGTATGCGCGTCCGCGCTGGAGCAGACCGGCCTTCTTCAGGTGCTAGCCGAATTTATCAACAGGGTATCCGGAGGCAGTCCGGCTACCGCCATGATCATCGTACTCTGGGTTTCCGCCTTTGCCTCGGCAATAGTAGATAACATCCCATTCACCACCATTATGGTCCCGGTGATAGTCAATCTATCCCAAGTTACCGGGGGGACACAATCTACTTTGGCTTGGTCCTTAGCTCTGGGCGCCTGCATCGGTGGTAACGCCACCCCTATCGGAGCCTCGGCTAATGTCGTCAGCATCGCTATGAGCGAGAAGGCGGGCTACCGGGTGACCTGGGGAAGATTCATGAACTACGCTGTTCCCCCCACGCTGATAGTCATCGCCATCTGCCACCTGCTGCTGGTGATGAGATATTCAGGCGGCTTCTAAGCAACAGAGACTCGGAACTTCTTGGCTTAGAGAATCTCCAAGGTGGCTCTTTTGAAGGCACTCTACCAACCATGGTTGAAAGAGTGACGCGATGAACTAATCTTCCCTGTTTTTACTCAACATTCTGGGTTATCGTCCATTGGGTAGAATCGCACTTTAGTCAGAAATGTTCAATCAAAAGTGTCACAGGTTCGAAACCTGTACGGCCTACTAAAGCTAATAAACTATCCCCTTTGTGTAATTCCAAGAACTGCCGGGTATTCATACCGGCACTTCTATCATAACCCTTGTACCCTTGCCCCGCTCGGATTTAATGTCCATTTTGCCATTCAGCAGACGAACCCTCTCTTCCATTCCGGCGAGCCCCAGCTTACCAGCACGGGGCAAGTCTGCCAAACTACCCTTCAAGTCAAATCCCTTACCATTATCACGAATGGAGACATCTGTTTTGTCCTTGCCAAATTTTACCTGGACCTTTACCTCCGAAGCCCGGGCATGCTTCTCAACATTCCTCAACGCTTCTTGAACGATGCGGAAGATTAGTAACTCCACCTCTGCTAAAAATCGTCTCTCGCCCCCCACCACCCTTAACTCTGCCTTCATCCCGGACCGTTTTTCAAGTTCGCTAACCCCCCATCGCAGCGTGGCAAGGAGACCCAGGTCGTCTAACATAGGTGGGCGCAACTCCTGAGTAAAGCGACGTATTCCCTCCAAGTTACTATTCAGCTGCTCGCGCAAACCTTCCAGAAATGAAGCAGTATCCGCCGTCAGCTTCGTATTATTGCGAGTGAAATTGTCCAACTGGCGGGAAAGAGCATAAAGAGTCTGACTGGTATCATCATGAAGGTCACGAGCAATACGCTTGCGCTCCTCTTCCTGAACCTTAGTAATCTGGCTAAGGTAGTAGTGCAGAAACTACCCCATGGCAAGGCAATACAGCAACCTTATGAGCAACGTTTAATCAGGAGGGATAAGACCGAGGCCATTCTGAATCTGACTACCAGTCTGGTCACTGAGAACAGGCAGCTTGTGGGTTTCCAGCATATTGCCAGGGATATCACTGAGGAGAGAAAGCTTCAGGAAGACCTTGAGCTTTATGCTACTCAAATTAGCCAAGCACATGAAGAAGAACGCAAGCGCATCGCCAGGGAACTTCACGATGATACTATCCAGACTATGATTGCTATTTCTCACCGCCTCGATGACATCGCCTCCAGAGATTCTGCACCACTAAAAGAGTTACTTAAATCGCTGGGACAACTTCGAGAGGACATTGATAAAGCCTTAATCAGAACACGGCGTTTTGCCCAGGACCTCCGCCCCCCCACCCTAGAGTACCTTGGCCTTGTTGCCGCTTTAAGAGAACTTGCGACCCAAGTACAGGAGCAGTCAGGAATAGAGGTGAAGTTAAAGATGAAAGGGCCGGAGCTCCGCTTTAACTCAGAAGAAGAGCTCTTAATATATCGAATTGCCCAGGAAGCCCTGCGGAATATATGGAAACACTCCGCAGCAACAAGGGCCGAACTCAGTATAGAGTTCAATACCGAGAAAACCGTCATCGCAATTACCGATAACGGGAAGGGCTGTGATGTCGGAGAAAGCTCAGAGTTCCTCAAAGCAGGGAAACTAGGGCTCATGGGGATGAGAGAGAGGGCCCTTCTTTTAGGGGGTAATTTAGAAGTACTTTCCCAAGCAGACAAAGGAACAAAGGTAATACTAGAAGTCCCCAATAAAAGTTTCAGCAGTGTAACCGCCACTCCATAAGGCCCCACCACTCAATCCCCCTCCACAAATAAGTGGCAAGTCTTCTATTTTTTCAAATAAGCATATTTGTGCCAGCCGCTACTATTACTGGCATCAGCCAAGTTCCTTACCCCTTGCTTGCTTCAGGGTTAACACAGTTGGGGGGGATTTGCCCGCGTAATCCGGCGATAATGTTATCTGCCGCCAAGATAGCCATCTTGGTTCGGGTAGCGACGCTGGCGCTGGCAATGTGGGGGGTAATAATGATGTTATCCAAAGTGAGCAATGGGTCTTCCATGGGTATCGGTTCGACCTCTGTGACATCTATAGCCGCAGCCGATATCTGACGCGATTTCAGTGCCTTGTAGAGAGCCTTCTGGTCGACCACTGGGCCACGCGAGTTGTTGATTAAGATTGCCGTTGGCTTCATCAGGGCAAACTGGGCAGTGCTAATCAGGTGGTGGGTCGTTGGCAGGAGCGGTACATGAAGGCTAACAAAATCAGACTGAGGAAGCAGCACTGCCAGATCAGACACATATTCTATGCCGAATTGCTTTTCCTCCTTTTCGCTTCGTCTTATTTCGTCATAATATAGCACCCTCATGTCGAACCCCTTGGCCCGTTTGGCCAGCTCCACACCTATGCGCCCCAGCCCAATGATACCCAAGGTAGCATGATGGATATCCTGTCCCAGCAGCAACATAGGTCCCCAAGTCTTCCATCGTCCCTTTCTGGCAAAGACATCGGCCTCGACCACACGTCTAGCAGCAGCCATGAGCAAAGCAAAGGCAAAATCAGCAGTGGTCTCAGTCAGCACCCCCGGTGTGTTCCCTACTACTATGCCACGCTTGGTCGCTTCGGTGACATCAATATTGTCGTATCCTACCGCAAAGTTGCTGATTACCTTCAGCCTGGGCGCCGCCTGCATAACTGAGGCGTCAATCTTATCAGTCAGCAGGGTCAGCAAGCCATCAACATCCCGGGCTTCTTTAACGAGCAACTCGTACGGCGGGGGTAGTTCCTCAGGCCATACCTTCATCTCGGCGACCTGGGCAATCATATCCAGCGCCTCTTGAGCTATCATACGAGTAACATAGACTTTCGGCTTTGCCATCTTTCTTCCTCCTTCAGCAATATTATTTAGATACAGGCTAGGCTTTAAGTTTCGCTACCGCTATCTCTATTCTCTCCAAAGCCTTCCCGAGGTTTTCCATTGAGTTGGCATAAGATAACCTGAGGTAACCTTCACCGTACTTTCCGAAATCAGTGCCGGAGAGCGTTGCTACCCCGGCTTCATTCAGGAGGTAATTGGCTACCTGGCTACTATCCATACCCAACTTTTTGATGTTGGGAAACACATAGAAGGCACCCTTAGGACGACGACAGCTTATGTTGGGAATGGCATTTAACCCGTCAACTATCAGGTCACGTCGCTTCTTGAATTCAGCTACCATGCTAGCTATGCTATCTTGCGGGCCTGTCAGCGCCTCTGTGCCTGCGTGTTGGATAAAAGTTGCCGTGCAGGATACGCTGTTCACAATCAAACCAACGATAGGGTCAACCAGCCCTAGCGGCACAACGGCATAGCCCAGCCGCCAGCCAGTCATGGCGTAGGTCTTGGAAAAGCCATTTAAGAGAATAGTCCTATCCAGCATACCAGGGAGGCTGGCGATGCTGGATGGCTCTCCTTCATAAACAATGTGCTCGTACACTTCATCAGAAAGAACAATAATATCATGCTTCTGGGCAATCTCAGCTATAGCGCGGATGTCATCTATCTCCAGGACCCCACCGGTAGGGTTATGGGGAGAGTTGATAATAATGAGTCTGGTGTGTGGGGTTATTTTAGACTTTAGCTCATCTA
>CAZCAS010000003.1:0-23154 GCA_964496725.1 uncultured Dehalococcoidales bacterium | reverse complement strand
TTGGCAATCTCAGCACGAAGAGGGACTATACCCTGAGAGTTACAATAGTGGGTGTAACCTCCACCCAAAGCCTTGGTAGCTGCCTCAGAGATGTTTTCAGGTGTATCAAAGTCGGGCTCACCAATTTCAAGATGCACCACATCAATTCCCTTGGCTTCCAGAGCCTGGGCTTTAGCCAGAACTCGAAAGGCAGTCTCCGTACCCAACCGAGCCATTCTCTTAGCTAGTTTCATTGCCATCCTCCTTATATTTATCCGTACAATATGGTTTGTTAAAACCTTAAGCTCGGATACATATACGAGAATATTCTATTTTCTTAACTCTAAATAACAGCGCAGTATTTCTTCCTTAGGGTTCGAACGGCTGCTGTCACCCCTGCTTCCGGCTCTACTGGATATCCTTCCTCAGTCAGCAGTTTCTCCAAGACGAAAAGGATTAATAACACATTCTCCTCAGTGGACGAAGACCCCATGAGTCCAATACGCCAGATTTTCCCCTTCAGTTTTCCAAACCCTCCCCAGATATCAATACTATACTCATCGAGCAGCCTCCGCCTTATCCTCATGTCATCAATACCAGGGGGGATACGCACTGAAGCCAGCACGTTCATTCGGTAGCCATCCTGAGCATAGAGTGTCAGCCCCATAGCCTCCAATCCAGCCTGAAGGGCTAAACCGTGCCTGCGGTGACGTTGAATGCGGGATTCTAGGCCCTCGTCAGCGATTAATGCCACGGCTTCATGGAGGGCATAGACCAAGTTAATTGGCGCGGTGTGATGATACACCTTAGCGCGGTTATACGCCCAATATTTAGAAAGCTCCAGAAGGTCCAGAAAAAGGCTTGACACCTTGTGGGTTCGCCTTTTTATCATATCCAGAGCGGCTTGGCTGACAGTAATTGGGGCGAGACCAGGAGGAGAGCTAATACACTTCTGAGAGCCACTAAAGCAAATATCAATGCCCCACTCATCCACAGCTAGCTGCTCTCCCCCAAGAGAGGCAACAGCATCCACCAGAAACAGGGCACCATATTGCTTAGCCAGCCGGGACGCTTCAGTCAGGGGCTGAAGCACGCCTGTGGAGGTCTCGCCATGAACCAGAGCTAAAAGCTTCACCCGTTTCTGAGCTTTTAACGCAGCTTCAATAGCTTGGGGGTCGATGATTCGCCCCCATTCGGCATCTACCCGGACAACTTTAGCACCACATCTCAGGGCGTTTTCCGCCACTACTTCTGCGAAAAAACCGCCAACCCCGATGACGGCAACATCACCCGGTTCCAACAGGTTGCAAAGGCTGGCCTCTCTGCCCGCCGAGCCCGGACCAGAGATAGGGAAGGTAAGCTCATTCTTTGTCTGGAAGAGGAAACGTAGTAAGCTCATGGTATCATCCATAATAGCGCCAAAGTATGGGTCAAGGTGCCCCACCAAGGGTGCTATCATCGCCCTTTGGACGCGGGGGTGAACATTGCTGGGTCCTGGGCCGAGTAGAATTCGATATGGCGGTTTTATATCCAAGTATGAAATATCAGACATAAACAACCTCCTCCTTTCCTCGCCAATATTTAACACACAGGAGAGGAACTAAGATTTTGTTAAACTCCCGATGAGCGCATTGATTAAAGGCTTGGCCTGCTCGTCGGGCAGACAATACTGCTTCTTAGTGAACCTCTGTCTAAAATTGGATATCTGCTGAGCAACATCCTTATCTCTAAGTATCACCTCCGCGATGTACTCGGCTAACTCTCCGAAGTCCTCCTCCTTCATGCCAAACCTGGTCATCTCTTGGACACCCACCCTCAGACCACTGCTGGCAGAGAAAGCCTCATCATCGGGTAAAGCCTGGTAGTTCACTATGATGTTATTCTTCTCCAACCTATCGGCAATCTCCGCCCCTCTGGTATAGCCCACTCGCAAGATGACTTGATGCGTCTGGGTATAGTTGACACCAGGGTCTCCCTCTACCTGTAACCCCTGCGCTTTTAGAGCTGAAGCAAAGGCTTTAGCATTGGCAATTACCTGCCTCTGGTAATCACGCCCATAGGCATTCATCTCGTAGGTTGCCATTAACAGTCCAAGCAGTGTGCCAAGATGATGGTTGCTCACGCTTCCAGGGAAGGCCCTCCTTACTATCATTTCCCACAGTTCAAAGTAGTCCGTCCCCTCACTCATGTTACTGACAATTACCCCCCTCTGCGTGCCGAAGAAGGTCTTGTGCGTGGAAGCGGTGACAATGTCCGCTCCTTCCGACAGGGGCTCCTGAAAATAAGGGCCGAGTAGACCGAAAACATGGGCAGCATCGTACATAATTAGCGGCCTCGGTTTTATGCCAGCTATCATCTGAGCCACCTCTTTAACAGGCTCGGAGTACAGCATCATGCTCTTACCGAAGATAATGAGTTCTGGCCTGTGTTCCTGGATAAGTTCCGCTGTCTGGGGCAGGTCAATAGCATACGGATTATCTGCTGAAAGGGGGAAATTCACTACCGCCCATCTTTCTGTAACCGGGTCAATGGAGATGTAATCTCTTAATGCCCCCAGCGGCTGGGCGCTTAAGTGCCCCCCCCGACCGATATGATGATTGATAATACTTCTTAGTTTCCTCGGCTCCGCCCGTCTATCCACCCTGTTGAAATAATCCAGAAGGCCACTGAACACCGTAGCGTTGGCCATCTGGCCGCTAATTGGCCTGACATCAACTTCGGAGCAACCAAGGAACTCCTTTATACCTTCAATTAACTCCGCTTCCACCCTGGTAATGAATCCCGTTCCCTGGTAGTAATACACCTCAACATCACCCAAGGCTTCGATTTTTCGATGCTCCGCATACCTCCCCGACGGGTCGGTTATTGTCAGCAATTTAACCAACGGCGATGGGGTCTGCTCAGATGGTATAAGGTTGACAGTGCTTACTTGTCTCCATATAGTGTTCTCTCGCGCTTTCCTTACCAAACCCTTAGCCAGACTCTCCACGGACTCCTTAGGCCTGGCTGTGACAGGTTTTTCCAGCTCTTCAACCAACAAAGGCCTGGCATATGGCGGTGCCTCACCGCCTAGATGTCTCTCAACAATAATTGCCTCAACCTCTTTATCTCTAATAACCACCTTCGCTTTTTGTCCCTCTTGCAAATCAGCATCGAGGTAAGCCAGACATATCGCTCTCCT
Organism: uncultured Dehalococcoidales bacterium; assembly: GCA_964496725.1. GTDB lineage: Bacteria > Chloroflexota > Dehalococcoidia > Dehalococcoidales > E44-bin46 > JAZGHN01. The sequence goes on along the minus strand of CAZCAS010000003.1, from coordinate 19,994 downwards.
ATCAGATTCGTCACCAGGCTCCGACATCACACCAATACCTTCGCTCTTGCGATAAGGAATCATAGTCCCGCTGGTCACATTCCCCACCAGATTTCCATCCATATAGACAGGGCAACCCGCCCGCGCCACACCACTGCCAGATATTGCAAGAGGCATTATAGTTTTGGGTACTAATTGCCTCTCTTCTGGCACGTTGAGTATACCTTCCTCCCTCAGTTTTACTTCCCGGAATTGTTTCATTAATGCCTGTCGGCCGATAAATTTCCCCTTGACTTTGCTAAAGCTCACACCAAATCTGGCTACAGGCAGGGCAAATACAGGAATGTCCATTCCTTCCACATCAATTCCAAGCTCATGTCCATATAAGGGAAGACCAGCTTCCAACCTCAGTGTATCCCTTGCCCCCAGCCCGACAGGCACAATGCCCGCCTCTTTGCCGCTCTCCAGCAACTCCTTGCAAAGCAGCACAGCTATATCTGAGGGTGGAAATAATTCGAAACCTATAGGCTCACCAGTATACCCTGTTTTGGCTACCGGTACCTTGGCACCAAACATCTCAATAATTGACAGCCTGTTTCTTGTAGGCTCGGGAAGTTTTCTGACATCTCCCACAATTGCTTCAAGTACTGCCTTTGTTCTCGGTCCCTGTAACGACAACATGGCAATCTTGGCAGTATGGTCTTCCAGAATCAGTCGAGGAAATTCCCGCCTATAATTCTGGAGCCACATCCAGTCTTTTTCCGTATTAGAAGCATTAACTACGAGCAAATATTCCTCTTCGTCCACTCTGTATAGAAAACTGTCGTCAACCGCTCCTCCGGTTTCATTCGGTATTATGGTATATTGAGCCTGTCCTGGCTCCAGGGCTGCCGCATTGTTAGTCAACACATATTGCATAAAAGGCAGAGCATCTTGACCACTTATCCGAAATCTGCCCATATGGGACACATCAAAGAGGCCACCGAATTTTCTTGTTGCCAGGTGTTCTGCCAGAATGCCTGAAGTGTAATTGAGGGGCATCTCCCACCCACCAAACTCAACCATTTTGGCCCCTAACTTAAGATGCTCTTCATAAAGTGAAGTGCGTTTCATTGTTGCTACCTCCAATTAGTCCAATCAGCACTGGGTATCAAGGCGAAGGGAAACCTCCCTTCTATTTATTCTATAGCCTTAGCAATGGCTACTTACCCTGTCGCATAAATAAACAAGGGCAACCAGTATTACTGGTTGCCCTTGTCCTTTTACCTGAGAGATTGCCCACCCTTACCAGCAGACTTGCCCCTTCGGTTCCCTGCTACGAGGGTCTCTCCAAGAGCTCAATCCAGAGTAGTCCTTTTGCCTGAGAGTTTCGAGACACGGATTAACCCGGCCTTTTTCCCCTTCGGCTCCCCTTTCGGGTCTCTCCTACTACCGGATGGGTCAAAAGCTAACACGTTTCTCCATAAATGTCAACCTCCTGTATTTACCCATATGACTGGTGACAGGTTTTCACTGCTTGCTCGCCGACAGGGTAAAGAAACTATGATGCCTGATTGAGCGTACAACGAAATCCTCTATGGAGTCCACTACACGAGCACCCTGCTTACCAATAGGAGAAATCAACCATCTGGGTGCTAGCCCATCGAAGGCTAGAACCATGGCGTCTCGGATGCGATTAGCTTTCTCTCGACTATCTGTGATGGCTACCATAGCTGGCCCAGAGCCCGATATGGTGCAGCCATAGGCCCCGGCTTCTAATGCTGCTGCCTTAACATCATCAAAACGCGGGATAAACTTTGAGCGCGCTGCCTCCAACATATAGTTTTTACTAAACAGTCCTCCCATCAGTCGTACGTCGTTTGTCATCACCGCGTGAGTCATCTGAGCAGCCTTCGCTGACTCTTCTCTCAAAAGCGGTAGAATGTCAGCCGGCTCTGCGCTGGGGGAACCAAGGTAGACCCGCCTGATATAATCCTTGACAGCCTCTCGACTTTTGCTAGTCGCGACTGAAATATCGGGACGTACTACCACCGATGTTACCTTATCTCCCCCATCAACTCTCAAATAGCGCCTTTTGCTCGGTAAAGCAGGCTCGTAACGGTCTTCATAAAAAATATAAAAGCCTCCGAAGTATGAAGGGATAACATTATCCAGATGACCAGCACCACTTGTAGCCTCTTCGCCAATTCCTAAGCATTCAACCAGAGTATCATCCTCCACCCTTATACCGAGTATGTTGAACATAGCAGCAGCAGCAGCTACAGAACTCGCCGCTGACGAACCCATACCGCTCCCAACAGGCATATACTTGTGCAACTTCAAGCGCAACGAGAAATTAGCAGTCGCCCCACTAAAGAGCTTCACCCAGATATGGCTGGCGACAAGCCATGCAGCATTCTGGTGGTAGTTGACACTTTCCAGTTCACTGGCATATGGCCCTCCGATGCCCCCCCAGATTATGTCATCGCTTGTTTTGTCTACCTTTTCTACAGTCACGAAATCACCCACATAGTCTAGGGCATAGCCCATGATGTCATAGCATGAACCAGCATTTCCAATCGACGCAGGGGCAAATACACTGACTTTGTCCATGTCATTTTTCTCCTTCAACAATGTCTATTATAATACCTGTCGCAGGTAAAATGCACTCTGTTATCCCATGGCATGTATACCAAGCAGCCTCACAGGGAGGACTAAGCTGAGCCGTGATAACAGGGGAATCTGTTGCTGAGTCTGCGGATATCTGAGATAATGAGTCCACAGGACACGAATCACTCCCTTCCCGGTGTAACTTTAAGATTATCTAAGGCTTGAAAAATTAAGAATCAGAATAGAGGCACTTCGACTATGGATGGTATGGGATCAGTAAGTAGCGGCAACAACAGAGTGGTGGTTACGGGCATAGGAGTTTTATGCCCACTTGGCCTAAATCACTCTGCTACATGGGAAGGTCTTATTGCTGGCAAGTCGGGCATTGACCATATCACCCTGTTCGACCCCGAGCCCTTCGATACCAAAATCGCCGGTGAGGTAAAGGGTTTTGAACCCACCGATTATATCAGCCGCAAAGACGCGCGTCACATGGACCGTTTCACCCAACTGGCTGTAGCCGCCAGTCGACAAGCAGTAGAACACGCCAAGCTAAAAATTGGGCTCGATAGCCAGCATGAAATTGGTGTTATAGTTGGTACTGGTCTGGGGGGAATAGCTACTCTATCAAATCAAACAAAAAGGCTGGCTGAAAAGGGGGCAAGTAAGGTAAGTCCTTTCCTGTTACCAACAATGATGTCTGACGTAGCCCCGGCCCAAATATCAATCGCTCTGGGAGTAAAGGGGCCAAACTTTTGCATCACATCGTCCTGTGCTAGCGGTTCGGATGCCATAGGCACCGCTTATGAGATTATTAGTCGCGGTGATGCTCAAGCGATGATAGCCGGCGGTAGCGAGGCAGCAGTCACCCCTATAGCCATCGCCGCCTTCGGTGCCTGCCGAGCCATTTCCCGGCGAAACAATGAGCCCCAGCTAGCCTCCCGTCCCTTTGATGCCCAGCGTGATGGCTTCGTCATGAGCGAGGGGGCTGGCATTCTCATTCTAGAGAACCTAGCCTTCGCTCAAAAGCGAGGGGCTGACATCCTGACTGAAATTACAGGCTACGGCGCCAGCAGTGATGCCTATCACATCACCCAGCCGGCTAAGGATGGAAGCGATGCCATCCGAGCCATACAAACGGCACTTACTAAAGCAGGGCTCGCCTCTACCGAGATTGATTATATCAATGCTCACGGCACCTCCACCCGACTAAACGACAAGGTGGAGACTATGATATTAAAAAGCGTATTTGGCAAGCACGCTTATCACATCCCGATAAGTTCAACGAAGTCAATGACGGGGCATCTCATCGGCGCTGCAGGTGCTGTCGAAGCAGCAATATGCAATATGGTTATCCAAAACGGCGTGATACCACCCACCATAAACCTTACCCACCCCGACCCAGAATGCGATCTAGATTATGTGCCAAATATAGCTCGCCGAGCCAAGATTACCACGGCTATGTCTAATTCTTTTGGCTTCGGTGGGCATAATTCGGTTCTCATCTTCCGAGAGTACTCTGAAGCACAAGCCTGAACCATTCTTGCTGGGATGTCCTGCACGACAGTGTTACCTGGTTAACTTCACAACAATTGCTTTGTAGATGTCCGACACCGCCACTATTTGCTGATAGCACTCGGCGGGAACAGGCTCATCCAAGCAAAGCACCATCATTGCTCCCCTACCGTGCTCTACATCTCGACTCACCTGCATCTGACTAATATTGATCTTGGCATCGCCGATTATGGTACCCACTACCCCTATCATTCCCGGACAGTCTTTGTGCTCAGTGAACAGCATATACTCTCCCGATGGCTCTATTTCAAACCAGTAGTCGTTCACCCGGGTCAGGTGAGTCTTACCCCGCAGTGAAGAGCCAGATACCAAAATGCGCCCCGATGTTGTTTCTATCTCCACCGTAATCATATTCGCATAGTTCTCGCATGTGCTGTCCTTCTCTTCACTGACCCTCAACCCACGGTTGCTAGCAACAATATCGGCATTGACCATATTAACGCGCTCTTCTGTCACCGTACCCAGAAGTCCAGCCAGCGCAGCAACCTTAATGGGACGGGTATCTTCCTTAGCGATATCACCCTGGTAACGGATATTCAGCGATTTCCAATGACCCTGTACTAACTGAGCCGCAATCATGCCGATGACGGTACCCACTGAAAGATAAGGACCAAGTACCGACATAGCTTCTGCAGAGATTGCAGGAGCATTTACCGGAGACTTTGGCAGATAACCCCTGAGAACCGCCGTTACCTGTTCAGCGATATCTATGCTAGCACTTTCCTCCGCCTCTATTGCCGAGCCTGCCAGATGGGGCGTAGCAACCACTTTGTCGCTCTTGAAGAGGATATTGTCTCGCGTCGGTTCCTTACTAAAAACATCGAGAGCCGCACCTGCCAAACGACCCTGGTCGAGCGCTTCACAGAGAGCCTGCTCGTCTACGATGTCACCGCGTGCGCAGTTGATAATCATAGCAGACGGTTTCATAAGCTTGAGTTGTCCCCGGCTGATTAACTTCCTAGTTTTAGAATTGAGTGGTACATGTATGGTTACAAAGTCCGAACCTGCCAGCAAATCCTCAAGGGAAACCATTTCTACACCAAGCCGCTTAGCCCTGTCTTCTGCGACCATAGGGTCACAGGCAATAACGTTCATGTGCAGCCCTTTAGCCATCTCAGCGACCTGAACGCCTACTCTACCCAGCCCAATGATACCCAAGACCTTATTACGAATCTCAACCCCATTCAGCCTGCGATTCCAAACTCCACCACGGAGTAGACTATCCGCTCGGGGAATCTGACGCGCCAGAGCCAGCAACATGGCTATGGTATGTTCAGCAGCAGAGACAATGTTTCCCTCTGGAGAATTGATTACCAGTATGCCGCGGCGAGAAGCTGCCTCAACATCAATGTTATCTACGCCAACCCCGGCGCGGCCTATTACCTGCAACTTATCAGCGGCATCAATAACGGCAGCTGTTACCCTGGTCTGACTGCGCACTATCAACGCCTCATATGCCCCAATGACCGATTGCAACTCCTCCGCAGTCAGACTCTGCCGCACATCAACTTCAGCATGCTGATGCAGAATGTCAATACCCTTTTGGGCTATCGAGTCGGTAACAAGTACTCTCACTTACTGCGCTCTTTATGAACCCACACTGTCTCAAACGAGCCAGTGTCTCTTTCTTCTAAGTCTTGACAGAGGCAAACTCGTATGATAGAAATATACATAAAGTCGAACAGTAAATCAAATAGCGGTGGGAGAGACCCGAAAGGGGAGCCGAAGGGGAAAGAGGCTGGACTAATCCGCGCCTCGAAGCTCTCAGGCAAAAGGACTACCGGCATTTGGACCTCTGGAGAGACCTCAACAGGTGGGGCACCGAAGGGGCAAGTCTGCGGAGGAAGCAGGTAATCTCTCAGGTAAAAAGACAGAGGCAGTTGGTGGAGACCGGCTGCCTCTAATTTTTTGTAAATAGGCCTTTATCTATCTAGGTGAGAGGAGAGTAAAATGAATCTGGCAGAATATAAATTTACGCGGGAACACGAGTGGATTAGCCTTGAGTCCGGTGATATAGGAAAGGTAGGACTCACCTATTACGCTCAAGCTCATTTGGGCGACATAGTATTTCTTGATCTGCCGGAACCTGACGGCGAAGTAGGGCAGTACGGCAAGTTAGGTGAGGTCGAATCGGTAAAAGCAGTCTCTGATATATTCTCCCCAGCAAGCGGAGTAATATTGGAATCCAATCAAGCCGCCATCGATGAGCCTGGCCTAGTCAACAAAGACCCATACGGAGATGGTTGGCTGGTCAAGTTAAAGCTCAAGAACCTCTCAGAACTGGATGCCTTAATGAATAAAAGCGAATATGATAAATTTATGATGCAATGTGAAGAGGAAAGCTCAGAAAAAGAGTAATTAGAAGACAAGGGTAAATTAATGAGGTTCGGAGTTTATCATGGGAGACCGACTGCCCTCATGGTTCAAGCAAAGGCGCGCAGAGCCTGAAGTCATGCTGCCAATAGAAGGGCTACTGGACAGACTGAACTTAAACACCGTTTGCAAAAGTGCTCTCTGCCCAAACATTACCGATTGCTTCTCACGAAAGACCGCGACCTTCCTCATTTTGGGAGATATCTGTACACGACACTGTAATTTTTGCGCAGTAAAGAAGGGTTGTCCCCTGCCGGTAGATGATAAAGAACCTCAGCATCTAGCGGAGGCAGTAGACAGATTGAATCTAAACTATGTTGTCATAACCTCTACTACTCGAGACGACCTTCCTGATGGTGGGGTTTCTCAATTTATTAAAGCGATTCGTATGCTTCATAAACAGAGGCCCGGCACCTACGTAGAGGTTCTCATTCCCGATTTCCTGGGTTCCAGCGAAGCAATCAGAACATTAGTAGAATCTCACCCCGAAGTTATAAACCATAATTTGGAAACGGTACCCCGTCTTTATCCAAAGGTTAGACCCGAAGCCGGTTATAGTCGCTCTCTAGACCTCTTATCCAGCGTAAAGAAGCTAAACCCCAAAATAGTTACTAAATCCGGGTTAATGCTAGGCTTGGGAGAAGAGACCGAAGAAGTGCTGGAAGTAATGAAAGACCTGAGAAACGCAAACTGCGACTTGCTCACTCTCGGTCAGTACTTACAACCCTCGGCCAGACATTTACCCGTCGCCCGCTATATCTCCCCTGAAGAGTTTCACGAATTGGGAGTCACCGCCAAGGAAATGGGGTTTGTTGAGGCAGCCTCTATGCCGCTGGTACGAAGCTCCTTTAGAGCGGCTGAACTATATAGGAAAGCAAAAACTTCTAAAATCGCAGCGCAATAGGTCGGAAGGCTTATAATCCCTTATCGCTCCAGTGGTTGACAAGGTTGGTGGATTATGTTATATAAGCACCTACACAGCAAAACAATTAAATATGGAACAGTGACCCCTATAGTAGGAGATACCCTGTAAAAGGGAGCCGAAGGTGAAAGAGGCCGATATAGGTAAGGTCTTGAAACTCTCAGGCAAAAAGACTATTATGGGGATGTTTCTCTGGAGAGACCCCCGATAGGTGGGGCGCCGAAGGGGTGAGTCTGCAGAATGTGCAGATAATCTCTCAGGTAAAAAGGACAGAGGCAGTCAGCTTAAGGGCGAGTGCCTCTGTAAGTTTTTATAGGAGTTGTAAAGAATGATAAAGCTAGACCACAAGTATCGCAGGGCACCCTACCTAGAGATTTTAACAGAAGAGCAAGTTTACTCCATCCATTCCGCTACCCTGGAGATTTTAGAGAGGACAGGAGTCAGGTGCCACAATGAAAAGGCACTGAAGCTCTTAAATGAGGGCGGTGCCTACGTTGATGGCGATAGAGTCCGCATCCCCCCGGCAATGGTCGAGGAGGCAATCGGAACCGCACCCTCCAGGAGCCTTATAACAGGCAGACGTGGCCATGGGAAGGTGCTTCTGGAACGAAACGTGAGCAATTACGGTTGTGGAACAGATGTGCCATATCATATGGACCCCTACACCCACGAAATACGCCTCACAATGCTTAAAGATATTGAGAATATGAATAAGATTGTTCAGAAGTGTGAGAACATCGACTTTACCTCTAATTCAGGCCTCGCCTCCGACGTCAAGCCAGAGTTGCAGGACTTATATCATTACAAGGCGGGAAGTACTTATTGTGACAAACCATTCTTTACTACCGCCGCCAACGGCAAGAACATGAAAGCATTGATTGACATGGCCACAGTTTTTGCCGGCAGTTATGAGAAACTCGCCCAGGCTCCCTCGCTTATCGTTTACGGGGAGCCTGTTTCCCCCCTATCACTTGAGCAGAACGCCACAGATGTTCTCCTGGTTTGCTCGGAATACAAGATACCCATCGTATTTCCACCTATGGTTCAAATGGGCGCTACCGGCCCGATGACCTTAGCCGGTGGCATCGCCCAGGGCAACGCCGAAACCCTGGCTAGCTTGGTGGTCCACCAGCTTAATAATCCCGGGGCACCGTTCATCTGGGGACCCTTCATCAGCATGCTGGATATGCATACTACAATTTGCTGCTACGGTGGGCCGGTTCTTATGAAGTCCCAGGTAGCCCTAGGGCAAATAAGCAGATTTTACGGTATACCAACCTTTGGATTCGCCTGCGTTACTGACTCAGCCGACATCGACGCCCAATTCGGCACGGAGGTAATGTGGTCGGCCCTAATAAACGCCCTGGCCGGACTCAACCTCTGTCATGATGTGGGATATATGAACTCGGGACTAATTGTTAGTCTGGAGTCACTACTCTTCGCTGACGAGATTATCTCGGCTGTCAGTCACTTCGCCAACGGAATTGAGGTTAATGAGGAAACCCTCGCCTTAGATGTGATTGATAAAGTCGGCCCCCTCGGTAACTTCTTAACGGAAAAACACACCGTGAAATTCCTGGAGCAAGAGACCTGGCACCCTCAGATAATGAACAGGAAACACTTCCATTCAATAATAACAAAGGGCGGCAAAACAATAAAACAGAAGCTGGAAGAGAAGGCACACCAGATAATTGAGGAGGAGGTCCCTCCCCTACTCTCAGATGACGAGATGAAGGAGCTGGATAAGATTATCGCCGCTCGAGAAAAGAAATTGGCCTGAAGGTAAAAGTAGCGTGAAATGGCATGCCAAAAAGAAAATGAAGGATGCTACGGTAATAACACTATAAGGAGGGGGAGCCATCAACCTCTAGCAACCTTATAGCCAAAGGGAACAATATGTTAAAAGGAGGATAGCTATGGCGAACTCGACGGCGAAGAAGCAATTATACGGATATACAGGCAAACTATTGAGAATAGATTTAACTGGAGGGAAAGTTAGTACTGAAAAAATTGCCCCTGAATTGTTAAGGAAGTTTCTGGGTGGGGTTGGATACGGCGCAAAACTATATTACGATGAAATCCCCGCAGGCGCCGATGCCTTAAGCCCGCAGAACAAGATTATATTCACCACAGGTCCCTTGAGCGGCACGAAATCCCCCGGGGCAGGCTTTGCCGAAGTTTGCTTCAAATCACCACTGGGTGGTGTCTGGGCCGAATCAAAATGCGGGGGGGAATGGGGTGGCACCCTGAGGAAGGCGGGGTACGACTTCCTGGTCATAGAAGGAAAGGCCAAAGAGCCAAAATACATTTCAATTGACGATGGTAAAATCGAGATAAGACCTGCAGGTAAGCTGAAAGGGAAAACGACGTCCCAGAAAGACAATCTTATCAAAGAAGAGTTGAAAGACAAAGGGCTCGAAATCGCAGTTATAGGCCCTGCAGGTGAGGAATTGGTGAGATTTGCCAACATCATGGTTGTAGGACGCTCCTTTGGGAGATGTGGGGCTGGGGCAGTGATGGGTTCAAAAAATTTGCTCGCCATTGCTGTAAAAGGCAGCGGCAATATTCCCGTTGCCAAACCGGATAGGTTTCAAACAGCAGTCAAGGCTGGAAACAAAAAACTCTTGGACAATACTGCTGGGGTAGGCTGGGCTCCGGGTGGCACCACAGGAGATATACCTCAAAATGATCGGCTTGGCGATATTCCGACAAGGAACTGGAGGGCTAACTCATGGGGGAAAGGGGAAGAGCTCTATCATCACTTCGAAACTAAAAATCTAATAAGAGCCAATCCTTGCTACAAGGGATGTGCTTTACGGTGCGGCAGAATCGCCGGAGTAGAGAGCGGGAAGTGGAAAACCCCTGAACACGAAGGCTCCGAGTACGAAAGCATTTGTGCTTTTACATTCTTCGTCTTAAACGACGATATGGATGCCGCCGTACATGGTACATACCTGTGTAACGAGTATGGTGTGGACACGATATCTGCAGGCGCAGCTATTGCTTTTGCCATGGACTGCTACGAACACGGCATACTGAGCAAGAAAGAGGTCGATGGCCTGGATCTTAGCTGGGGAAACACGGAAACGGTAATTGAGCTGGTGCGAAGAATAGCCGCCAGGAAGGGCATAGGGAGAGTTCTGGGTGAGGGGGTCAGGCATGCTGCCAAGCAAATTGGCAAGGGCTCGGACCGATTTGCGATAGAGGTCAAGGGCCTTGAGGGGCCAGCCCACGACGGAAGATCCGGGAAGGCTCTGGCAATAATGTATGGGACAGGCAACAGGGGTATGTGCCATATTCATCCCCTGGAAGGCATGGCGTTTGATAGTCTAAAAAATGACTTTGGGCTAATTCCTTACGGAGTCCCCGACCCTAAGACTTTAGAACGTTTCGCCGAAGAAGGCAAAGGCAGAATAGCAAAAACTTTGCAGGACTTTGGCATATTGCCGGATATCGTCGGGATATGCAAGTTTTTCGCATACAGTGGCATACTGCTCCCAGAACTCGCTGAACTCGTCTCCTCATTAACAGGCTGGGACATAAGCGAGCAAGAACTCTTGGATATAGGGGAACGAGTTTACAATCTTCAAAGAATGATTAACGTGAGGGAAGGCGTAAGAAGGGCAGACGACCAGCTTCCCGAAAGGGCTTGCCAGATACCAGAGTTTGGTCAATATTCTTCAGTCGCCGAATGTGAAATCAGGAACTACGAGCAGATGTTAGACGAATATTACGAAGCAAGAGGATGGAGCAAAGAGACGGGAATACCAACGAAAGAAAAACTGCAGCAATTAGGACTTGAAAGTATTATCTAATTGCGAGGCTTCATTCGTGGTGATACTAACTTATTGAGTGAACTCCCGCGTTCCAAAAGGAGCATTACTCATTCCTGCCGAGCTGTTCCCACGTGCTCGACAAACATAACATTATGTAACCAAACTTTTCGAATAAAGCTCAGAACAAGACAAAGGGGGAATCAATACGATGCCGTCGCCTTATATACCCAATACCGATGCCGACCGAAGCGCTATGTTGCGAGCGATAGGAGTCAGCTCCGTTGATGAGTTATTTCAAGATGTACCCAAAGAATTTCGCAATGTCGAATTCAGGCTACCCCCTCCTCTCTCCGAGCTAGAACTCAAAGACGAGCTTCGCCGGCTATCAAACCATAACGCGAATTTGGATGACTACGTCTGTTTTCTAGGGGCTGGCTACTACAAGCACTTCATTCCCAGTGTGATTAGTCATATCACCGGGCGCAGCGAGTTCTATACACCCTACACTCCATACCAGGCTGAGGCGAGCCAGGGGACACTGCAAGCCATCTACGAGTATCAGTCGCTGGTTTGCCAGCTCACCGGAATGGAAGTGAGCAACGCCGGGATGTACGATGGCAGTACAGCAGTGGCTGAAGCTGCTCTGATGGCATGCCGAATCACGAAAAGAGACAAGGTCGCCGTCCTGTCCACAGTGAACCCAAGGTATTGCAGCGTCATAGACACTTATGTCAGTGGCCATAACATCCTCATGGAGAAGATGGAGCCGGATTCGATTAATCTTCCCTCAGACTGCGCCTGCTTGATAGCACAGCAACCTAACTTCTTCGGTTATTTTGAAGACATGGGGACATGTACACAAAAAGCACATGATACCGGAGCATTGCTCATCTCCATAGTTGACCCCATTTCCCTGGGTATGGTTAAGCCGCCGGCAGAGTATGGGGCTGACATTGCTGTTGCCGAGGGTCAGGCTCTGGGCAGTCCAATAAGCTTTGGGGGCCCGGGAGTGGGCATCTTCGCCTGCCGTAAGGAATACGTGCGCCAGATACCAGGCAGGCTCGCAGGCAAGACTGTGGATATCGACGGCAAGCCAGGATACGTATTGACTATGGCAACCCGGGAACAGCACATCAGAAGAGAACGGGCTACATCCAATATCTGCACCAACGAAGCTCTGGTATCCCTAGCAGCAGCGATCTATCTCGCCACCCTGGGCAAAAAAGGCCTGCGCCAGGTAGCTGAACTCTGCTACTACAAGGCTCACTATGCTGCTGAGGCAATAGGTAAGCTCAAAGGATACTCCATCGTTTTCCAGCAGCCTTTCTTTAAGGAATTTGTCGTGCGCTGCCCGACAGAGCCCCAGCAGGTAAACAAAGCGCTTTTCAAGGAGAGAATAATCGGGGGTCTGGATATCAGCGACACGATAGAAGGCGGCATGTTGCTCTGTGTTACCGAGGTAAACACCAAGCAGGATATAGACAGGTTAGTAGAAATTCTATCAGCACTTTAAGACAGGAGTGAGAAATGGGTCAGCATTATTTACTTTCTGATATTAGCCAGCCAGACAGGACGGGATGCACTCTTCCATCCCTCGACGTAAGTCCAGCAGAGTTACCCCCCAAGGAACTACTTCGCCAAGAGCTTGAGTTACCTGAGATAAGCGAGGTGGAGGTGGTGAGATACTTTACAGCTTTAAGCAAGCTCAATTACGGAGTAGACACCGGATTTTACCCCCTAGGTAGTTGCACCATGAAGTATAATCCAAAATGGCATGAGGATATTGCCAGATTACCCGGCTTTGCTTCAATTCATCCCTACCAACCAATAAGTTCTGTTCAAGGGGCACTACAGCTCATGTTTGAGTTGCAGGGGTATCTGGCCGAGATTACCGGCATGAATGCCGCCAGCTTGGCACCCATGGCTGGGGCCCAAGGCGAGCTCGCCAGCATATTAATAGTAAAGGCATATCATCAGAGCCAGGGGAAGAAGACACGCGTCAAGATACTGGTGCCAGACTCGGCACATGGCACAAATCCAGCCACAGCTGCAATGTGCGGTTTTGAGATAAGCACCGTACCCTCCGATAGTGATGGCAATATAGACCTGACAAGCCTCGAGTCCATGATGGATGAGAAAGTCGCTGCCCTGACATTGACATTGCCAAATACATTGGGGTTATTTGACCCGCAAATAGCTGAAATAACCGAACTCGTGCATCAAAGAGGCGGGCTACTGTGTGGTGATGGAGCCAACCTGAACTCTATGCTGGGCAAAGTGAAATTCGGAGACCTGGGTTTCGACTGTGTCCAGTTGAATCTTCACAAGACATTCAGCACCCCCCATGGAGGCGGGGGGCCTGGGTCGGGCCCTGTTTGCGTTAAGTCAGATTTAGCCAACTTCTTACCAGCACCTTTGGCGGCAAAGAATGGAAAGGGATATACACTCCGTACGCCAGCCAAGTCTATAGGCAGCCTGGGAGCAGCCTATGGAAACTTTGGGGTGATGGTCAAGGCTTACGCCTACATACGCTCGCTTGGCGCAAAAGGGCTTAAAGAGATTAGCGAAAACGCAGTCATAAATGCCAACTACCTTAAGGAGGAGCTAAAGGCATTCTACCATCTGCCCTATGACCGCACGTGTATGCATGAGGTGGTATTTTCCAGCAAACGGCAGAAAGCAAAGGGCGTCCATACAATAGACATTGCCAAGCGTCTACTTGATTACGGTATTCATCCCCCCACCGTTTATTTCCCATTGATAGTTGACGAAGCCCTCATGACTGAACCTACCGAGACAGAGAGCAAAGAAACGCTGGATGCATACATTGACGCTATGAAAAAAATAGCTAAGGAGGCAGATGAAACCCCTGAAATCTTGCACACAGCCCCCCACAACACACCGGTCAGACGGCTCGACGAAGTCCTGGCAGCCAGGAAACCAGACCTGCGCTGGGAGATGAAGGAGACAACGCCTTGAATGAAAAGGACGTTTGTTTGATGAGGAGTAAGAAATGAGTGTAACGATAAAGGTTTACGCCATCCTGGATAAATATACCGACGGGGAGCAGACAATCAAGGTGGAGGGAAGCACAGTTGGTCAATGCCTCGCCCAGCTAGTCGAGAAGTACCCCGCCATAAAGGAAGCGCTGTTCGACAAGAACGGTAAACTATTTGATTACATCAATGTTTATGTCAACAAGAAAAGGCCTTATCCAGAACTGCTGAACAAACCGGTTAAGGATGGCGACAACATTCTCCTGGCGGTAGCAATCGGAGGAGGATGAGAGGTTATCAACCCGAACTTTTAAAATCCGAAACGGGTCCGATAATAGCCGATTGTCTGGAGCAGCCCTTCTCTGAGAGCGAGCCGTGCCTCCCAGCCCAGCTCGCTTTTTGCCTTGCCGGAGTTAAGACAGATACGGTAAATCTCCCCCGGTCGCACTGGTGCATAACGGGGATTCCCAGAATAGCCAAGTACCTTGGCCAGGGTGTCAAATATCTCCCTGTCGGAAGTCTCTACCCCCGTACCAATATTGTAAATATCGTTGTCACCCCGTTCCACAGCTAGCAGGTTAGCCGCCACCACATCAGAAACATGGGTATAGTCCCGGGTCTTGTCCCCAGAACCATAGATAGTTGGCTGCTCTCCCCTTAGCATTTGACCGGCAAAGATAGCCACCACTCCAGCTTCCCCCTCAGGATTCTGTCTTGGGCCATAGACATTCGGATACCTCAGCACTACATAGTTAAGCCCGTATTGAAGACCATAAAGGTAAAGGTAATGCTCCACGGTATGCTTGGAAATACCGTACTGTGAAACAGGACTTACAGGGTGCCTCTCGTCCACAGGCAGGTACTGAGGCTCCCCGTAGACTGCTCCGCCAGAAGAAGCATAGATAACCCTTTTAACACCAAAACGAACACAGTTGAGAATGACATTGAGGCTGCCCAAGATGTTCTCCCGCGCATCAAAGACAGGGTCGCTTACTGACCTACTAACGACCGTCTGAGCCGCCTGATGGCTAACTACCTCCGGACCCTCCCTGTCAAAGATATCAGCCAGCTCTTCGCCGCAGATGTTCACCTCATAGAAGCTGGCACCGGGATTGATGTTATCCGGAAAGCCGCTGGCTAAATTATCTACGACCACTACCTGATGACCATGCTCAATCAGGGCATCAACTACATGTGAGCCAATAAACCCAGCTCCTCCAGTGACTAGAACCTTCATTTTACTTCCTCACATCAACCCACAGGTGAAGCTTCAAGTAAGGCTCGCTCTCCCCACCCTTATACAATAAAAATTCCACCTTCCGATTATAACCCGCTCTATCCGGGGTAAAACTCACTGACTCCTCCCGCTTTTCACCTTGTTGCAATTCCAGCGGCCCCAGCTGATTTTTCGCCACACCATCTATCCTTGTCTCTACCCGGTAGTTCACGGTCTCCTGTTCATGATTAATAATGCCAACTATCACACTGCCTTCCTCCCCTACCCTCAGCGCCACAGGATAGTCTATGACCCCACCCTCCGAGTCCAGAACATAAAACTCGGTAAATTTCTCCGCAATTCGGGGGGAGGCAAAAGCGTAGCCTACAGTCCCTATAGCCCCCCCTATCGCCGCTACGAGGGCAATAGACAAAATCTTGTCAACCAACCTTCGGCCTTTCAGCGAAGGTAGCCTCCAATTGAAAGGAACAGTAAACCTGTCCGCCTCATCCAATTTACTCCGCCGATACTGGGCGAAAAATGAGATGAGAGCAATAAAAACGACGAGTGAAACGAGAACTGGATACAGTCTGATGCCCCAAGCCGTATAGTTAATCATGACTCCAAGAAGGGAAACCACGGCAATGGAGAGCCCAAAGCTCAAAGCCAACCTTTCAATGTTACCCAAGGCATCTCTGCTGGGAAATAGCACCGCCATCAGTACATATCCAGGGAAGAAAAGTACAAAGGGCGACCCCAAGGCTATACGTAGAGCACTAGACGGGAAGAAGGTGGCGGTAAGAATGAGCGGAATCGCCAGGATGTTTATAATCAGGAGTTCATCTTGAAGCCTCATCCTCATAACAAAACAACATCTTCAGGCAAGCTGAATGCAATAACTATACCTCAAAAAGATGAGAGCTAGCAAGGGCAAGAGGAAGTCCAACATAACCCAGTCCTACTCCGCCTGCCCTGGCAGATTTATCCCTGATTTTTACCTTATAATCTGCCAGCCAATAATGGGCAAGATATGCTATTGACAACCAGTCCTTTGTGTGGTATTGTATACTATCTTGGTCATAATAGTCAACAAAGGAGGCGATAATGAAGCTCTCTACTCGAGGACGATATGCCACCAGGGCGCTGTTGGATTTAGCCCTTCACCATGACGAAGAACCAGTCATGTTAAAGGACATCGCCCAAAGGCAGGAGATATCACTCCCCTACCTAGAACATTTGACTGCTCCCCTGATAGCCGGCGGCATAATACGGAGCACCCGGGGTGCCAAGGGTGGAATCTCGTTAGCCAAACCCCCGGAGGAGATAAGGCTGGTAGAAGTCATCCAACTGCTCGAGGGCTCAATTGCCCCGGTGGAGTGTGTCACTAATCCAGCGATATGTCCCCGCTCTGCCTCATGTGCCACCCGGGACGTCTGGGGTGAAATAAAGAGAGCAATCAACGGCGTACTGAAGTCGACAACCTTGCAGGACCTAGTTGAACGGCAAAAAGGTAAGGTACAGCCCGGAGCGACCATGTACCACATATGAATTCGCTGAGGAGGAAGAAATGAGTGTAGTGGAAAAACTAAAATACAAGACAATAGAGATACCGAAGCTAACCAGAGGCATAGCCAAGGACTCCACCGAGCTAATCGGAAACACGCCCTTGGTCAGATTAAATCGACTAACAGAGGGAGCAAAAGCAGAGGTCGTAGCTAAGCTTGAGTCCTTCAATCCCCTGGGGAGTGTCAAGGACCGCATCGGGGTATCGATGATTGTTGAAGCCGAAGAGAAGGGATTGATTGACAAGGATACGGTTATTGTTGAGCCTACAAGTGGCAATACCGGCATCGCCCTAGCCTTCGTCTGCGCCGCCAGGGGATACAGGCTGATTCTCACCATGCCTGACACCATGTCAATGGAGCGGAGGCAACTCCTAGCCATCTTCGGCGCCGAGCTGGTGCTAACCCCGGGAGGAGAGGGAATGTCAGGAGCAGTGAAAAAAGCCGAGCAACTGGTAGCGGAGCACCCTAATTACTTCATGCCGCAGCAGTTTAAGAATCCGGCAAATCCAGAGGTGCACCGACTTACCACAGCTGAGGAGATATGGAGAGATACCGAGGGCAAGGTAGATATTCTGGTCTCTGGAGTAGGAACGGGGGGAACGATTACCGGGGTGGCTGAGACCATAAAGAAAAAGAAACCCGAGTTTAGAGCCATCGCCGTTGAGCCAGCTGACTCCCCTGTTCTCTCCGGAGGAAAGCCAGGGTCTCACAAAATTCAGGGCATTGGAGCTGGTTTCGTCCCCGATGTGCTGAGAGCAGAGTTAATCGACGAAACAATCCAGGTCACCAACGAAGACGCTGGAAATACAGCAAGAAGACTTGCCAAGGAGGAAGGGATACTGGCAGGCATATCATCGGGGGCAGCGGTCTGGGCAGCGCTAGAAATAGCCAAGAGACGAGAAAATGAAGGAAAGCTAATAGTAGTAGTTCTGCCCGATACCGGCGAGCGTTATCTAAGCACCTGGCTTTTTCAGGGAACTTACCCTGAAGCAAAGAGTGCATGATAGAAACGGACGACTGGTTTGTTTAACCCTTTGATTGAAAAGGAGTTTAACCAAGGAGGGGGAATATGAGATTTGAGACATTAGCCATTCATGCTGGTGACAGGCCAGATGCAACCTTCGGCGCCATCTCAGTGCCTATCTACCAGACATCCACTTTTGTCTTTGAGGATGTAGGCAAAACAAAAGGCTATGACTACTCACGCACAGCCAACCCAACGAGGAAGGTCCTGGAAGATACCATCGCCCGCCTGGAAGGAGGGAAAGCAGGATTCGCCTTCGCCACCGGCATGGCTGCTGAAGCCACCGTCATCCATCTGCTTAAGGCAGGCGACCACATAATCTCAGGGGATGATGTCTACGGAGGCACCTACCGACTCTTCGAGAACGTGATGCGGGACTGCGGGCTGGAGTTCACCTTCCTCAGACTAAATGATAGGAAGAGGATTGAAAAAGCGATACAGCCTAACACCAGGATGATATGGCTCGAAACCCCCTCTAACCCATTGCTGAATATCGTGGACATTGAGATGGTGGTTGATGTCGCCAGGAAACACAACTTAATGACCGTGATAGACAACACTTTCGCCACCCCCTACTTCCTGAGACCCATCGAGTATGGGATTGACCTGGTGGTCCACTCCACCACCAAGTATCTCAACGGGCACTGCGATGTTGTCGGCGGTGCCGTGGTAACCACCACCGACGAACTGACCGAGAGGGTTCAGTTTCTCCTCAATGCCATGGGTACCCCTGCCTCCCCCTTCGATTGCTGGCTGGTGCTACGAGGAATTGAGACTCTAGCAGTGCGGATGCGGCAGCACGAGAGGAATGCCATAGAAGTGGCAGGTTATCTTGCAAAGCATCCCCAGGTGAAGAGGGTATTCTACCCAGGGCTTGAGTCTCACCCAAGGCATGAAATCGCCAGGAGACAAATGAAGGGGTTTGGAGGGGTAGTGTCATTTGAGCTAAAAGAGGGAGCCAGGGCAGTTAATAGTTTCCTGAAGAAGACCGAGGTCTTTGCCCTGGCAGAGTCGCTAGGTGGCGCTGCTTCCCTTGCCGAGCATCCGGCAACCATGAGCCATGCTTCCATGCCCAAGGAGGCGAAGGAAAAAGCGGGAATAACCGAGGAGCTAATCCGATTATCGGTAGGCCTAGAAAATATCGATGACCTGATATGGGATTTAGAGCAAGCCCTTATAAAGGAGTAAAAATGTCTTACGCCAGAGCTTTACGGTGTAGAAAATGCGGGCAGGAGTATCCCCTCCAGCCTATGAACCTGTGCGACTTTTGCCTCAGTCCGCTGGAGGTCAGCTATGACTACAAGGCGATGGCTAAGGGGCTAAGTCGGGAGAAGCTTGCCGCAGGGCCAGCAAGCATGTGGCGTTATCGAGACCTGCTCTCGGCGGAAAGTGAGGTAGTGGATATCGGCACCGGCTTCACTCCTCTGGTCAAAGCTGCTAATCTGGGGCAGGAAATAGGGCTAGACCAGCTCTATATTAAGAATGACTGCCTTAATCCAACCTACTCATTCAAGGATAGGCCGGTCTCAGTGGCCGTTACCAAGGCGCGGGAGTTCGGATTCGACACCATAGCCTGCGCTTCGACAGGAAACCTCGCCGCTAGCGTCGCCGCCCACGCTGCCAAGGCAAACATGAAGGCCTATGTTTTTATCCCCGCCAGCGTAGAAGCAGGCAAACTGACAGGGGCTGCAATATACAACCCGGTTTTGGTGAAGGTTGAAGGGAGCTATGACGATGTCAACAGCCTCTGTGCCAAGCTGGCACAGAGATATAACTGGGGATTTATTAATATCAACCTCAGACCTTATTACGCCGATGGGAGCAAGACCCTGGGCTACGAGACGGCGGAACAACGGGGATGGCGCGCTCCAGACTGCATAGTGTCTCCTGCCGCATCGGGACTCAGCTTCACCCGCATATGGAAGGGGCTGGAGGAACTATCTATGCTAGGTTTAATTGAGCCGATCAATACCCATATG
>CAZCAS010000002.1:25088-39205 GCA_964496725.1 uncultured Dehalococcoidales bacterium | reverse complement strand
CAGTTACTTGACATCAGCAAACCCTGGAAATACTATCAGGCTACCACCAGTGGAAAGAGAGTTGTGGCTAAACTACTGAGCAAAGACATACTCGGCAGGAAGTTCAGCGGCTTTCACCCCAATGTGTTCTTCCTGGGGGTGGTCAGCTTCCTCACTGATGTCTCCAGCGAGATGATTTTCACCCTTGTCCCCCTCTTTTTGTCCAATGTGCTAGGAGCAGCCACCACCATCATCGGCCTCGTTGGGGGAATATCAGAAAGCACCGATGCCATATTCAGGATATTCAGTGGCTGGCTCAGTGACCGAATCGGCAAGCGCAAATCTTTAGCTGTCGTCGGCTACAGCATCTCCACCATAGCCAAGCCCTTCATGTATCTGGCTTCAACCTGGGGGCTGGTGTTAGGTATCAGGTTCGGCGACAGGGTGGGCAAGGGCATCCGCACCTCGCCACGTGACGCCCTGATTGCTGACTCTGCCCCGCCCGGAGAAATGGGCAAAAGCTTCGGATTACATCGTGCTATGGACACCTCCGGCGCCGTGTTGGGACTGGCTATAGCCGCCCTTGTCATCTACCTTGTTCAGGGGGGAGGACTGGAGCTTAACTTAAGGACCTATCAGTGGCTGGTATTAATAGGCATTGTCCCCGCAGTGGCAGCGGTGGTGATACTACTAAAATTTGTCAAAGAGAGGGAGAGAAAACCCATACCTGGCGCTCCCCGTCCCGGATTTAATCTGTTTAGATTAGCCGCCGGTTTTGACACCCGATTCAAGGTGTTTCTGGCGGTTATGGCTCTATTCACCCTGGGCAATTCCAGCGACTTCTTCGTCATATTGCGGGCACAAAATCTGGGCTCATCTGTTTTCCATATTGTATTGATGCTGGTCATCCTTAATGCCACCTACGCCGCTATTTCCCTGCCGGCAGGTAGATTATCCGACCGCCTGGGCAGAAAGCGTGTTATCGCTCTGGGGTGGGGCGTTTATGCCCTGGTCTATCTGGGGTTTGCCCTGGCAACAGAGATATGGCAGGTGTGGCTGCTCTTCGCTGCTTACGGCATCTATTACGGCATAGTGGAGGGGGTGGCTCGAGCCTTTGTTGCCGACCTGGTCCCTGAGGAAAAGAGAGGCACCGCCTACGGGCTGTATCACGGTGTGGTGGGGCTTACCCTCCTCCCCGCCAGCATCATCGCCGGCTGGCTGTGGCAGGCTTATAATCCATCAATGCCTTTCTTCTTCGGTGCGGGGCTAGCTGGGGCAGCGGTGGTGGGGATGATGGCTTTTATTAAGGAGTAGGCAAGGGAATTTCAGTTACACCCCAACCACGGACAAAATAAACGTGCCTAATTTCAGAGTAGCTTGCACTATCGACACTCTTGAAAGCCTCTGTCACTTCAAGAGAGTCTGTAGGATTGAGCCCTTCTTCAATAAGCACAAGAAAAGTCTCCTCTGCCTTACCTAGATTTTTAGCTACTTTTAACTGCCCATTCGCATGTGAAATCAATTGTTGGAAGTTTTCGAGAGGAACAGGAGAACCACCTACTAATCGTTCTATCACTAGCATGCTGCCGTCATTACCTACTTTGTATAGGTCGAAAAACACCGTAACGGGAAAATTAAACCGCAACTTCTCATCTATTTGACTTGTTAGGTCTTCCTTCTGCCCGATATTGAGTTTGTTCGCAGCTTTTATAACGAGTTCAGACACAACTTTCTTAAAACGCCGTTTACTTCCAGGTTGTTTTCTAAAAGGGAAATCGTAATCCTCGTCTATATTGACAAAGAGGACGAAGCTACCGGGTAATTTGTCCAAAAGGCCAACTCTAACCTCATGTAAGAGTTTGTAAATTGCTTCCGATTTTGCCTCTAAGTCCTCTCTCGTTATTTGTTTGACTTCTACTGCCACTTCTTTACCTGTTCCTTTGTCGTAGCAAACCCAGTCCCAGTCAGACTTCCCTTTTAGGTTGGGACAAACGTCTTGGGTTTTGCCCTCAATCCCAATATGTGTCCCATATTTCTCATTATGATAATCTAGGACACGTTGCACACGCTTCCTCTTCCATTCATCCTCTCTATCTTGTTTACTTGCAACCATTGATCCTATCCCAGCACCACGTTATCTATCAGCCTAGTCTTGCCGATTTTTACCGCCATTGACACCAATGCTGGCGGCTTGACCTTATCCAGCTCATCCAGCGTCTCAGCATGAGCCACAGACACATAATCAATCTCGGCTAACGGCTGCTTCTGAATAAGGGCTGTCATCCCCCTGCGTATGCGCTCCGCACCTCTTTCACCGCCGGCATACAGCCGTTGAGCCAGAGTTAGCGCTTTATACAGGACCAGCGCTGCTTTGCGTTCCTCAGGATTAAGATAGGTGTTGCGACTGCTCATCGCCAGTCCATCAGGCTCACGCACCGTGGGCAGGACAACCACCTCCAGGTTCATATCGAGGTCTGCCACCATCTTTTTAATAACCACCGCCTGCTGGGCATCCTTCTGCCCGAAGTAGGCTTTGGTGGGCTGGACAATGTTAAATAGCTTGGCACAAACAGTGGCGACCCCCTGGAAATGACCGGGGCGGCAGGCACCCTCCAACCGCTCCGCTACCCTGCCCATCTCCACCCAGCTATCGAACCACTCGGGGTACATCTCACTGGCGGAGGGGATGAAGACAACGTCAGTCCCCGCTTTTTCCAGCAAAGACAGGTCGCGCTCGGTATCGCGGGGATAGCTCTTGAAATCCTCCCGGGGACCAAACTGGGTGGGATTGACGAATATGCTGACCACCACCGAGGGGTTTTCCTTTCTGGCTTCTCTCACCAGGGAGAGATGGCCCTCGTGGAGATAGCCCATGGTGGGGACAAAGCCCACCGCCTCAGCGAGCCGTCGCCTCAGCCGTCTCATATCAGATATCGTTTCAACGACCTTCATCGCAGGCGAGCCTACTTCTTCAACTCGGCTAACAGGCTTTCATCAATAGAGAAGCTATGCTCATCAGTGGGGAAGATACCAGCCTTCACTTCCCTATCATACGCGCTAACGGCAGCCCGGACAGCATCAGCCATCTTGGCATACTGCTTGGCATGCTTGGGAACGAAGTCGGTAAAAAGACCTAAAATGTCGCTTATCACCTGAACCTGGCCGTCACAGCCGGCGCCGGCGCCAATGCCTATGGTGGGAACGCTTACCTTTTGAGTAATAAGCGTCGCCAGCGGAGCGGGAACGGTTTCCAGGATAATGGTAAAAACCCCAGCCTCCTCCAGTGCCTGGGCGTCTTCAACCATCCTGCGAGCTGCCGCCGGGGTCTTACCCTGCACCTTAAATCCACCTAATTGATGAATCGACTGAGGGGTAAGGCCGATGTGTCCCACCACCGGGATGCCACAGTCGACAATCTTCCTCGCCTTTTCTGCCACCGTCACCCCACCCTCAAGCTTAATCGCCTGTGCGCCACCCTCCTGAATAAAACGGGCGGCGTTGCGCAGAGCATCGGAGACACTAATATGGTAGGTCATAAAGGGCATATCGCCAACCACCAGCGCTCGCTCCGTCCCCCTGACCACAGCCTTGGTATGGTGTAACATCTCATCCATAGTCACTGGTATAGTCGATTCATAACCGAGGACGACCATACCCAGGCTATCCCCTACCAGAATCAGCGGTATTCCCGCCTCGTCAATTATCTTAGCTGTGGTGTAATCGTAGGCGGTGAGCATAGTGATTTTCTCACCCTTTTGTTTCATATCCTTTATCTGACTTATGGAAACTCGCATTTTGTTTCTCCTTTAAAAAGGCATAGCCCTTACGGCTCGTTTGCTCTCAATAACAGCGTTCTTTTCATCAACATATACCAGTTTGGGCGTGAAGTTGCGGGCCTCATCATTCTCAACATAGCAATAGGATAGAATGACAACAATGTCCCCTTTAGCAGCCAATCTAGCTGCAGCACCATTCAGGCAGATTTCGCCATCCTCTCCCTCGATGGCATAAGTAGTTAAACGGGCGCCATTATTTATATTTAGCACCTGCACCTGCTCATAGGGAAGGATATCAGCCTCCCTCATAAGCTTGGCGTCAATGGTCACACTGCCCTCATAATCCACATTGACCCGGGTAACCCGGGCTCGGTGGATCTTACCCTTAAGCATTGCTCTCATCGTTTCCCCCAAAGTGACTTTATTTCAATATAGCCGCCAGTTCCTCAGCCTGGCGTTGATTTATCCTACCCTTTGCCAGAGCGATAGGGATGGTCTGCAAACCAAGCTCCCGATAGGTAGCAAGCAAGTCGGGAGCAGTTTTTCGCAAAGCATCAAGGTGTTTCTTAATCGTCCCGGTATCACCCCGAACAATGGGGCCAGTGAGACACTGAGGGATACCAACAGTGTCAATATTATGGATTGTCCCCCCTATCAATGGCAACAAAGCCCGGATAGCCTGCCCTCTGGGGATGTCAAAGGTCTGCCACAAATCAGTGGCTAATTTGACCAGGGTCACCAAGTAATTGCAGGCAATAACCGCCGAGGCATGATAGAGTACCTTATCGCTTGCCTTGAGCTCAATCCAGTAAGCATCAAGGGCATCAGCCATATCTTTAAGCCTTGTTAATAAAGGCTCCTCAGCCTCCAAGGCGAAGGTTGAGCCGGGTATATTTTCCACAGCCCTTCTGACATCGGCAAAGGTCTGTAAAGGGTGAAAACAGCCAACATAAGCGCCCGCCCTCCTGGCTGGCTCTAAAATGCCGGCTGAATCGGCGCCACTGCAGTGGACCACACTCTGCCCCTCATGCCACCGTACCTGAGACACTACCGGTGCGATAGCATCATCAGGGGTAGTAACGAAGACAAGCTCAGCAGCATCAGCCACATCCTGATTGCCACCGGTAATAATACCGCCGCCAATCGTCTGAGCCAGTTTCCTGGCTGAAGCTTGACTTCGGCTGGATACCGCCACCACAGGATAACCCGCCTCGCTCAACTTCATCGATAGAGCAGTGCCTACTGTTCCCGAACCAATAAACCCCAGCTTAACCATTTCAACCTGTGCCTGAGCCAAAGTTACATAAAAAGTGCCCTCCCCAACACTGTGGAGAAAGCACGCCAGATACTACCCTAATTATTGCCGTCTCGGTCATTTTTGATCCAAGCGACCAAAGCCATCAACAATGAGTTATTTTTGCAGCTCACCGCCTGATTGGTCGATGGCTAAAACTCATCACGGACTAAGTATACAAGGCTAAAACAATCTAGTCAAATATTGACAAAGCTCAATTCTTGTGATAGGCTCTTCTAAAAAGTAAGTGTATGGTAACATGTTAACCAAAAGCGCCCAAGGCAATTCGTATTATATGTACTTCACCTTTACTTGGCGCACCTGGTGCGCCTGGGAGGGCTTTTGGCATGAAAAGATAGATATACCCTGAGAAGTGCAATTAAAATAAGGAATTTCAAGAACCCTCCCAAGCAGGAGGGTTCTTCTATTTCAGAAATAACAAGGGAGGCGGAAAATGATAATAATGAAAAGCGACGCAACCAAGGAACAAATAGACCAGATAGTAAAAGAAATCAAAAAATATGGGCTGAGAGCAGACATCTCTAGGGGGGAATTCCGGACCATAATTGGACTGGTAGGAGATGAAACTAAAATACCCTTCGCCCACTTTGCCACCCTCCCCGGGGTGAAAGAAGCAAGGACGGTTGAAGTCCCCTATAAACTGGTCAGCAGGGAATACAGCAAATTCTTCGAGGGGGAAAGCGAAAGCATGGTGGTTAGAGTGAAAAACCTCGGGATAGGTGGCAGTGAGCCAATATTTATCGCCGGACCATGCGCTGTGGAGAGCAAAGCCCAACTACTTAAAATTGCCGAAGGGGTAAAGAAAGCCGGGGGCCATGTTCTAAGAGGAGGTATTTTCAAACCCAGAAGCTCTGTTCATTCCTTCCAGGGGCTAGGCTCTGGAAGCCTTGAAGAAGCAGAGCAGGCTCTAGACTGGTTACGCGAAGCGGGTAACAAATTTGAATTGGCAACAGTAACCGAAATAAGAGGAGAAACACAGGTTGACATAGCCGCAGAATATGCTGACATGCTTCAAATAGGTGCCAGAAATATGTATAATCAAGACCTGCTTACCAAGGTAGCCAAGAAACACAAACCTATTCTATTCAAGAGGCACTTCGGCGCTGGCATCGAAGAATTCTTGTCTTTTGCTGAATATATCGCCGCCGAGGGAAATAAGAATATCATTCTATGCGAAAGGGGGATACTCCCTGTAGGCAAAGGCAAAAGCTTTACAAGGTATACCCTTGACCTCGCCGCCGTCCCGGCAATCAAGAAGGAAACCTATCTGCCTATAATTGTCGACCCCAGCCATGGCAGCGGTCGCCGAGACCTCATCTTCAACATGAGCTGCGCCGGGATAGCAGCGGGTGCCAGTGGGCTGATGGTCGAGGTGCACTATAATCCGGCGGAGGCACTCGTTGATGCTCAGCAGGCAATTACACCTGATGAATTCAAGGAAATTATTGATGCCTGCCGAAAAATCCATAAACTGGTCGCGGCCAACAAAAATGAAGAAGGTTAAGATAAGACTAGGTAGCAATAGCTACGAGATTCACATAGGTTCGGGAATACTCGAACAGACCGGGCAGCAGTTGAGCAAGCAGGGGTTCGGCGGTAGCCTGGTAATCATCACCAATCCCACGGTGCAACGGCTATACGGCGATGCTCTAAAGCAGAATCTCAGCAGAGAGGGCTTCAAGGTAGCTACTCTGGAAGTTCCTGATGGGGAGGAGCAGAAATCGTTAGAGGTTACCGGCAGGATATACCAGGAATTAACCGATTCCTACGCGGAAAGGACAACACCCATCCTGGCGCTAGGTGGCGGAGTTATTGGAGACCTGGCAGGTTTTGTCGCCGCTACCTATTTGCGAGGTGTACCCCTGATACAAGTGCCAACTACCCTGCTAGCCCAGGTGGATAGCAGCATTGGGGGCAAGGTAGCCATAGACCATGGCCACCTGAAAAACAAGATTGGGGCATTTTATCAGCCAAGGTTAGTAATTTCAGATATTGCCACCTTAAAGACGGTTGACTCCAGGATACTCAGTGACGGATTGGCAGAAGTGATAAAATATGCGGCAATCCGGGATAGAGGCCTCCTCGGCTATATCGAGAACAATCTCGACAGGATAAAATCGCTTGATGCAGGAGCGCTCGAGGAGATTGTCTTCCGCTCAACCGAAATTAAGGCTGAAATAGTGGAAAAGGACGAGAAAGATTCGGGCATAAGGGCTATTTTGAACTATGGCCATACGGTAGGGCATGCTATTGAATCGGTCTCGGATTTCAAGGTAGAGCACGGCGCGGCTGTGGCTCTGGGGATGATAGCCGCGGCAAAAATTTCAAACGAGATGGGGATACTTGATAAGAGTGAGCTACTCAGGTTAAATAGCCTTATTCAAAGAGTTGGCCTGCCGACAGCAATGCCAGAGCTGGATTTAGATGAAATAATTGAAGCTATAAAACATGATAAAAAGGTGTTGGGAGGGAAAACGAGATTTATCCTGCTCAAATCTCTAGGGAGCGCATTTGTCACTGACACAGTAGACCTATCTCTGGCAAAGCAAATCCTGGAGGGCTGGAATGAATAGACCCAGAATTTGTGCCGTTATCGTAACCGCAGACTCGGAGCTAATAGAGGCGATAGAGCCGCTGGTGGAATTATTTGAGGTCCGTATCGACCTCATCGGCAACGGTTGGCAACAACTGGCGAAGCATCTTAAAAAACCATGGATAGCCTGCAATAGAAGCACCGCTGAGGGAGGCAATTGGAAAGGAGACGAAACGGCAAGAATAGAGGAACTGGTCAACGCCACTGAGCTAGGGGCAAGCATAGTTGATATTGAAGTCGAGACGCAAAACCTGGCCAAGTCTATACCGGTTATCAAGAAGAAGGCAAAATGCCTGCTATCATTTCACCAATTGAAAAAAACGCCCTCGCTTGAGGCGATGAAAGAAATAGTAAGCAGGCAATTGAAAGCAGGTGCCGACATATGCAAGGTAGTTACCACGGCGCAAAGGTTCGAGGACAACCTATCCGTTTTGCAACTCATCACTGACCACCCCGAAACAAAAATGGTTGCCTTTGCTATGGGACCACTGGGCCTTGCCAGCAGAATTCTTTGTCCGCTAGTAGGTAGCGACTTCACCTACGCATCAATGAAAGAAGGTGGGGAATCCGCCCCGGGCCAAATAACAGTGCGAAGGCTAAGAGCAATCTATGAAATGATGGCAAGAAGGAAAACAGGATGATATCAGGCGCAACAAAAATCTGTGGAGTAATAGCTGACCCCATAGGGCATACTATATCGCCGGCGATGCATAACGCTGCCTTCAAACAGGTGGGAATAGATTATCTGTACGTTCCCTTCCGGGTAAAGAAAGAAGAGCTGAGCAAGGCTATCACCGGGATGAGAGCCATGAATATAAGAGGGTTAAATGTTACCATCCCACACAAGGTTGCCGTCATCCCTCTCCTGGATGAACTGGACGACCTGGCCCGGAGGATAGGCGCAGTTAACACCATAGTGAATGACGGCGGGGTGTTGAAAGGCTACAATACAGATGCCACCGGATTTCTCCAGGCCCTGCTGGAAAGAGGAGTCGAGCCCAGAGAAAAAAGGGTGGTCATTGTGGGGGCTGGAGGTGCCTCCAGAGCAATCTCCCTTATCCTAGCAGAGAGGGGCGCCAACCTGACTATACTCAACAGGACATATGATAAAGCGAAGAAACAGGCTGATAGGATTTCGCAAATTTGCCAAGGCGAAGTGCAAACCCTAAAAATGAATAGAGAGAATCTGGCAGAAGCACTCAATAAAGCTGATATTTTAGTTAACACCACCAGTGTGGGCATGAGCCCCGATATTGAGGAGACGCCCGTCAGTGCCGACCTGCTCAAACCGCCTGTTATCGTCTTCGACATTGTATATAATCCGCTCAAAACAAGGCTACTGAGAGATGCTGAGGCGGCCGGCGCCAAAACAATAAGCGGCATTGACATGTTAGTCTGGCAAGGGGCTCTAGCCTTTGAGAAATGGACCGGTTTGAAAGCCCCGGTCGAGGTAATGAGAAAAGAGGCAATTAAGGCATCGCAAAATGAAAAGTAATATTGCCCTGATAGGTTTCATGGGCGCAGGGAAGACCGCCGTTGGCAAGGTGCTGGCCAAAAAGCTAGATAAGAAATTCGTTGAGATGGACGCCCTGATTGAACAGAAAACGGGGAAGTCCATACCCGAGATATTTCAGCAGGACGGCGAAACAGTCTTTCGAGAGCTTGAGATTGAAGTCGCCAAGGAGGTCGCCCAAGGTAAAAATCAAGTTATCGCCTGTGGAGGGGGAGTAGCCCTTAATAAAATAAACATCGACCGACTGAAAAAGGAATCGGTGATAGTCTATTTGACAGCATCATCTGAAGTAATACTGAGGCGGACATCGACCAGCGAAGGGGAAAGGCCTCTGCTTAATACAACTGACAAGGCTTCGACTATCCAGGAGATGTTAACATACAGGGAACCCTTTTATGAGCGGGCTGCCGATATCAAAATAGACACTACAGAATTAGACATCAACGCTGTTGCTGACCAAATAATCATAAAGACCAAAGACAATGAAGGTTTCAATCCATAAGAGCGAAATAGCGGGGAAGGTAAGAGCACCTTCTTCTAAAAGCTATACCATCCGAGGGTTGATGTGCGCTGCTCTAGCCGAGGGTAAGAGCAGGGTAACATACCCACTAATCTCGGATGACAGCGGAGCTGCCAGAAGCGCGCTGAGCCAGATCGGCGTCTCCACCGAAGAAGACGAGGATTGGTGGCAGGTTACCGGGGATGACTTTCACCAGCCCACCACCGACATATTCTGCGGCGAATCTGCCGCCACCATCAGGTTCATGACCGCCATCTGCTCCTTAGTCCCAGGAAGATGCCGACTGGTAGGCGGCCCCTCTCTATCAAAAAGACCGATCAAGCCCTTAATACAGGCACTCAGGCAACTGGGAGTCAACTGCTCTTGCCAGAGGGAGTTAGCTCCTATAATCATCAAGGGTGGTAGATTAAAGGGTGGAACAACAGAGTTACCTGGTGATATCAGCTCTCAGTTTATCTCAGCCTTGTTGCTCATCGCCCCTCTTGCTGATGAGCAAGTCAACATCAGACTGACCACCCCACTGGAATCAAAACCCTTCGTCCTGATGACATTGGAGTGCCTGAAAAAATTCGGGGTAGAGGTAGAATCCACCGCAGACCTCAGGGAATTTAAGGCAACAAAGCACGAATATAAACCAACCAGATACAACGTGGAGGGGGACTGGTCCTCAGCATCGTATCTCCTTGCTCTGGGTGCCGCCAGTGGAGCGATAGAAGTGGAAAACCTGAATGTGGAAAGTTTGCAGGGGGATAAGGTAATATTAGACCTGTTAATAGAGATGGGTGCTCTAGTCGAAGTGAGCAACGGTTCAGTACGGGTGCGAAAGTCAAAGTTGAACGCCATCCGCACCGATTTATCCGATTGCATCGACCTCTTCCCCACCGTAGCCATTCTGGCGGCAACGGCAGACGGAGTGAGCGAAATCAACGGCATAGAGAGGGCACGAATAAAGGAATCGAACCGTGTCTCCACAGTGAAAGACGGACTGGAAAGGATGGGGATAAAAACTGAGGAGGAGAGAGACAGGCTGACCATCACCGGCTCACGCCCTAAGGGCGCAGTGATAAAGAGCTATGATGACCACAGAATTGCTATGGCCTTCAGCATACTCGGGACAATAGCGGGAGAGACGATAATAAACGATGCGGAATGCGTCTCGAAGACGTTCCCCCAATTCTGGGATGTATTAAAAAGCATAGGAGGCGAGGTGGAGATAGATGGAAAATAGTCTAGGTAAACTGTTCACCATAACCAGCTTTGGCGAAAGCCATGGCAAATGCGTGGGGGTTATTGTAGATGGATGCCCGGCAGGTCTGGCTATCACCGGCGATGACATTCAGAGAGAGCTGGATAAAAGAAAGCCGGGGGTGGGGATGGCAGCCACCAAGCGAGCAGAAGAGGACAAGGCTGAGATTCTCTCTGGCGTTTTCAATGGAACTACCACCGGCGCCCCTATATGCCTGCTGATATGGAACAAGGACATAGATTCCAGCGACTATGAAAGGATTAGATTCCTCGCCAGACCAGGCCACGCTGACTACACCGCCTTTGCCAAGTACGGGGGGCACAACGACTTCAGGGGCGGGGGCAGATTCTCAGGCAGAATCACCGCCACCTTCGTCATGGCAGGAGCTATCGCCAAAAAGCTGCTCGGTACAATCGGCACTGAGGTTATGGCTCATACCGTTGAACTGGGAATGGTAAAGGCTAAGCCAAAAGATTTTGATGAAATAAAGGGAAATGCCACCAAAAATCAGTTTAAATGTGCCGACCTAAGAGCCGCTGATGAGATGGCCAAAGTCGTTGAGAAGGTCAAACAAGATGGCGATAGCGTCGGAGGGATTATAGAAGGCGTAGCCCTTAATATACCAGTCGGTTTAGGAGAACCAGTGTTTGACACCCTGGAAGGAGACCTAGCTAAAGCCCTGTTCGCCATTCCTGCAGTCAAGGGAGTGGAATTCGGTTCAGGCTTCTCTGCCGCCGGAAAGAGAGGTTCAGAAAACAACGACCTATTTGCCATCAGAAATGGTAAAATAGTTACCGCAACCAATAACGCTGGTGGCATTCTCGGTGGTATAAGCAACGGCATGCCTATAGTAGTAAGGGTCGCCATTAAGCCAACCTCATCCATAGCTAAAAGCCAGCAGACGGTTGACATTAAAAATATAAAAAGTGCCAGCCTGGAGGTCGCCGGAAGACATGATGTCTGCATCGTCCCCAGAGCAGTGGTGGTGGTAGAATCGATGATGGCAATAACCCTCTGCGACTTCGCCATAAGGGCAGGACTAATTCCGAGGGTAATAAAATGAACCTAGACGAATTACGAAAGAAAATAGACGAAACCGACGCCGATATAGTCAGCCTTATCGGTGAGAGGATAAGAGTCGCCCAAGAGATAGGAGCGAAGAAAAAGAAAGAGGG
The DNA here is from genome assembly GCA_964496725.1 of uncultured Dehalococcoidales bacterium. Lineage (GTDB taxonomy): Bacteria > Chloroflexota > Dehalococcoidia > Dehalococcoidales > E44-bin46 > JAZGHN01. The sequence continues at coordinate 27,088 of CAZCAS010000002.1, read as the reverse complement.
AAAACAGATTAACGACAGGGCAAGAGAAAAAGAGGTTCTGGACAATATCAGAAGGCTTGCCCGAGGCAAGAATATCAGTGAAGAGGCAATAGAAAGCATCTATCGCCAAGTGGTCATTGCCTGCAAAAAGATGCAAGGGAAAGAAGTCGCCTTTCAGGGAGAAGCCGGCTCATATAGCGAACAGGCAGCTTTTCAGTTTTTCGGGTCTTCCATCACAACCTACCCTCGCGAAAGCCTGGAAGACGTATTCAAGGCAGTAGAACAGGACGAGGTAGAATTTGGCATTGTCCCTGTGGAGAATTCATTAGAGGGGAGCATAAGTCGGTCATATGACCTGCTTCTTGAATCAAGCCTAAAGGTATGCGGGGAAACAGAACTCCGAGTAGTCCACTGCCTGATAGCCAGTCCGGAGACACGACTGGACTCGATAAAGAGAGTCTATTCCCACCCCCAGGCTCTAGGCCAATGCAAGACTTTCCTAAAGCATCTGGGGTTTAAATTAATCCCCACCTATGACACCGCTGGCAGCGTAAAAATGTTAAAGGAGAAGGGAACAACCGATGGCGGTGCCATCGCCAGCGCCAGGGCAGCAGAAATCTATGGAATGAAGATTATCGCAAAGGAGATAGAAGATAACCCCAATAACTTCACCAGATTCTTTATTCTGTCCAAAGAGGATTCACCGCCGTCAGGAAACGACAAAACCTCCATCGTCTTCTCGGTAAAACACAGGCCAAGGGCACTGTATGATTTTCTTAAAGAACTTGCCGATAGGGATATTAATCTGACCAAGATTGAGTCCAGACCGACCAGGCAAAAGCCGTGGGAATACAATTTTTATCTGGACTTCGAAGGTCACCGAGAGGATAAATCACCCCGTGAGGTTCTACAGAGCTTAGAAAAAACAGCCCTTTTCCTAAAGATTCTGGGGTCATACCCCAGGGCAAAATAAAACATGGGTAATCAGATGAGAGTAGCAATAATTGGTGGCTCGGGGAAGATGGGACAATGGTTAGCCAACTTCCTCTCAAAAGATGGCCACGAGGTGATAATAACCGGCAGAAACAAAGCAAAGCTGCAGAAAGCGCAGAAGCAACTGGGCATTGAAACCACCACCGATAATGTGAAAGCGGTCGGCAGTGCCGAGGCCGCCATAATATCCGTGCCCATAGACAATTTTGAGGGTGTGGTAAAGCAGATTTGCTCTCATATCCAACCCGGGCAGGCGATTATAGACATCACCTCCATCAAAGCATTCCCCATCGAAATAATGCACAAACACATAAAAACAGGGGTAGTGCTGGGGGCTCACCCTATGTTTGGTCCCGGCGCCAAGGACATCGCCAACCAGAGCGTGGTGCTAACGCCCACCAATGAGAAGGAAAAAGCCCTCGCCCAAAAACTCGGGGAGTATCTGGAAAGCAGAGGGGCCAAAGTCTCCACAATGAGCCCCGATGAACACGACAAAATGATGGGGGTCATCCTCGGATTATCTCACTTCATCGCTATCGCCTCAGCTGATACCCTGCTGAGCCTGGACAAGCTGAAGCAGATGAGGGATATCGGCGGCAGCACATTCAAAATGCTATTAACCCTGGCAGAAAGTGTCATCTCAGAGGAGCCGGAGTTTTATACCTCCCTGCAGATGAACCTACCCAATATCGCCGAGGTCGAGAAACTGTTCCAGAGCAGAGCCAAGATATGGGCGGATTTAGTAGAAAACAAAGATAGAGAGAAATTCGCTCAGAGAATGAATGCCCTGAAAAATAGATTGAGCGAGATTGACCCCGACTTCGGCAAAGCCTATCAGAAAATGTACAAGCTGGTGGAAGATTAACGAAGACCCTCGGAGAGCGCTAATCCAGATAGCTTATTTGGGACGAGGGCCTTTTCTTTATGTCAACTTCTATCCCCGCCTCTTTGAACAGGCTGACAAATGAATCATCGTCATATCTGCCGAAGCTGACAAACCGTTTTATCTTGGCATTTGCCAGCATCTT
>CAZCAS010000002.1:0-24988 GCA_964496725.1 uncultured Dehalococcoidales bacterium | reverse complement strand
CGTCATATCTGCCGAAGCTGACAAACCGTTTTATCTTGGCATTTGCCAGCATCTTGGCACACAGGACACACGGCGTGTGGGTACAGTAAATGGTACTCCCCTCAAGATTGACACCGTGGAGACTGGCCTGGATGATGACATTCTGCTCGGCATGAATGCCCCGGCATATTTCCTGCCTGTGCCCCGACGGTATATTCAGTTCATCCCTAAGGCAACCAAGCTCGAGGCAGTCCTTTAAGCCAGAAGGGGCACCATTATAACCCGTAGCCAGTATGTGTTTATTCTTCACTGCCACCGCCCCGACATGATGGCGGCGACAGGTAGCACGCTCCGCAACTACAGAAGCTATTTTCAGGAAATATTCATCAACACCGAGTCTAGTTGACTTTTTCATCTTAATTCAGAGATGACCCTCCTCACTTCCTCTCTCAGATTCTCCAAGGAGGATTCATTTATTATAGTATAATCAGCCACAGCAATAGGCCCACCCTTATTGAGGTTCTCAATCTCCGCTTTATCCCTGCTGGCAGTCTCCCCCGGTGTCAGACAGCGCTCCGAGCGACAGCCGAGGCGAGCGCATCTCGTTTCCGGCGATGACCAAACAGCTACCACACAAAAATTCCGTCCGTAATACTTCTTTAGAAAGATATACTCTTCCCACGAGTAGAGTCCATCAACCACCACATCGGAATGTTTCAGTGCTGAATCGATGCGGGATAAATTCAGTTTAGCATATGCCGCCATGCCGTGCTCTTTCCTGAGGAGTTCCCTGATACGGCGTTCGTTTTTCTCGTTTAGCTCCAATCCCCTTTTCTTCACCTCATCATCAGTAACATCACCGAAACGTATTCTAATAAAGCCGTTCTCCTCAAATACCCTGGACACCTCCGACTTGCCGGCGCCGGTCATGCCCACAATCGACACTACTTTCATTTTCGAATCTTATAAATCTCCTTGCTATCTCTGTGGTTCGATGATGACCTTGATAGAGTCCTGAGCGTTGGCTACCAGCTGAAAGCCCAATCCTGTCACCGCCAGACTCAGCCGATGGGTGATCATCTCACCCGGGCAGATACGGCGAGTGCGAATCATCTCCAGCGCTGCCATGTAATCCGCTGGACTGCCAGCATAAGAGGTGGTGAGCGTAATATCATTGCGCCAGAAAAGCTCATTAAGCGCAATTGGCACAGTAACCCCTAGCTCTGTGGGAGCAAAGAGAAGCACAGTGCCTCCCCGCTCAACCGAATGCAATGCCTGCGCAATAGCCGATGTAGCACCGGCACACACAATCACACGGTCGGCCAGACGCCCATCGTTAACTTGGCGCAGGCAAGCAGGCAAGTCCTCACCGGCATGTATGACAGTATCAGCCCCAAATCGTTGCGCCGCATCCAGCCGATAGTCGTTTATATCCGTCGCTATCACCCGACCTGCCCCCAAAGCTCGCGCCACCTGTACATGGAGCAAGCCGGAAATACCGCTGCCAATAACAAGGACACTGCTGCCCGGCGACATGTGTGCTCGCCTCTGTCCCCGCATGACACAGGCGAGTGGCTCAATAAAGGTTGCCTCCTCATAAGATACCCCACCGGGCAGTAGGAACACCCCGCGGTCAACATTGATAGCCGGCAATCGAACATACTCGGCGAAGCCACCAGGGTCGAAGTTGGTCTGTCTGATGGTATCGCAGACGGTGTGATGACCGCTCAGACAATAGTGGCATGTGTTGCAAGGGACATGATGCGCTGCTGAGACCCGCTCTCCCTCTTTGTATCGCTCCACTCCCTCCCCCACCTCGACGATGTCGCCGGCAATCTCATGCCCCAGCACCAGAGGGGCATGGTCGAGGCGATACCACTCCATAACATCACTGCCACAGATGCCACTGGCAATTATACGCACTAACAATTCACCAGCGCCAATCTGCGGGGTAGGCATCTCCTCCAGACGCACATCCTGGTTATTATACCACTTGGCAATCCGCAAGATACTTCTCCAGCCCTTAACTCACCCGTTCTTCGAGCTACTATATAGCCCCTGGGCCTCTTTAGGGGTAGCATCCTCATGAACAATGGCACGTATCGCCTTAATCATCGCCACCGGGAAATCATTCTGCCAGATGTTCCTGCCCAGATTTACCCCTATAGCCCCCTTCTGCATACCGTCATAGACAAACTCAAAGACCTCAAGCTCGGTGTCTACATGAGGCCCACCGGCCATAACCACTGGAACAGGACAGCCCCCGGTCACCTTTTCAAAATCTTCACACCAGTAGGTTTTCACCACCCGCGCCCCCAATTCAGCAGCGATGCGAGAGGCTAAGGCAAGATAGCGAGCGTCTCGCTTCTCCAGCTCCTTGCCCACCGCGGTAACTGCCATTACCGGAATGCCATACCTTTCGCCCTCGCTGACAAGCCTTGATAGATTTAATAACGTCTCTTTCTCGTAGTCAGTGCCAACAAAGATAGAGATACCTACTGCCGAAGCGTTAAGGCGAATAGCCTCCTCCATTGAGGTAGTAATCCCTTCGTTAGCCAGGTCTTTCCCCACCACACTGGTGCCACCAGACACCCTGAGGATAATCGGTTTGGCGTTGCCAGGGTCGACTGACGACCGCAATACGCCCCTGGTAACGAACAAGGCGTCAGCATAAGGGAGGAGCGGCTCAATAGTTTCGCGCGGTTTCTCTAATTTCCTGGTGGGTCCCTGAAAATAGCCATGGTCAATCGGCAAGAACAGGGCGTGCCCGTCCGACTGAATCAGTTGCGCCATACGGTTTGCCATTCCCCAATCCATACTCGTCATGCCCCCTTCCATTCTTGAAGGTATTTTTTATAATATCAGTGGGCCAATGCACCGTCAAGCAAATGAAGTCGGCAACAAGCTGTGATATAATTCAAACTACCCTCGTGAAATAACAGGGAAATGGCTGAAATCGTTAATCTATCCAGCAAAATTGAAAAATATCTGCCCACCAGGCTGGTCGACTTCATGCTGGCAGCCGGTGAGGCAGTTGCTAGCCAAGGAGAGAACCTGTACCTTGTCGGCGGGGCAGTCCGCGACCTGTTCCTGGGACAAGCAAACTTTGACCTCGACCTGGTGGTAGAAGGCGATGCCATAAAATGGGCCAAGCAATTGGCTGAGACCAACGAGGGGGCGCTCACAATTTTCCCACTGTTCAATACCGCCAAAATCCAGTGGCATGAATGGAGCGTCGATATAGCCACCGCCCGCTCAGAAACCTACGCCGAGCCTGGAGCCCTGCCCATGGTTAAACCAAGCCCTATTGAGACCGACCTTTCCCGCCGTGACTTCACCATCAATGCTATGGCTATCCACCTCAGCCCCAGCCGATATGGCGAATTGATTGATATCCATGGAGGGAGGAAAGACATTGAGCATAAACTTATCCGCATCCTCCACGAAAAAAGCTTTATCGACGACGCCACCCGTATCTGGCGCAGCCTGCGCTACGAGCAGCGATTAAATTTTCAATTGGAAAAGAAGACCCTTAAGCTCCTCAAACGAGATATACCAATGCTGGATACCATCAGCGGCGACCGCATACGCTATGAACTCGAGTGCACATTGCAGGAGAAACAGCCAGAGAAGGTCCTGCGCCGTGCGGAAGAGCTTGGAGTATTAGCTAAATTGCATCCATCATTAAAGGGCGATGGCTGGCTGACGAAAAGGTTCGAACAGGCCCGGCAGGTAAGCTTTCCCCACCCCCCACCAGTAGAAATCTATCTAGCTCTTATGACTTACCCACTAACCGCCGAGGAAAACGAAGAGATTCGCACACAACTGAGGCTATCCAAATCGCTGGCCCAAACACTGCGAGACGCCATCGAACTCAAAGGCAAACTCCGACCGCTGACTTACCCTGAGCTCAGGCCAAGTAATATTTACCGGCACCTTCAGGGGTACTCTCAATCAGCCATCATCGCTAATGCAGTAGCCACCGATTCCGCTGTAGCTCGCCAGCACATGGAAGTATTCCTCCACAAACTTCGTTATGTCAAGTCGGTTCTCAGTGGCAACGACCTGCAAAAGATGGGAGTACCCCCTGGACCCCAGATGAAAGAGATACTCCAGCGGCTTCACGAAGCCCGGCTGAACGGCAAAGCAGCCACCAGAGAAGACGAGGAAGAGCTGGTCAAGGAGTGGCTGGGTTAGACGACCTGAGTCGTTGGACTGCATGGGCTAGTTCTTCAAATTCCCTCTTCATCTGCTCAGGATTTCTCTCGTATAAAGACTCCAATTTTCTAGCAAGGCGAGGCTTTAATGGCTTTGAAGCTCTGCTATTCCTGAATAGACAGAAAGGTGTTAATCTTTGAGGAGAAACTCCACCACCCTCGGTAAATAATACACCACTTAGCTTCTTATACGTCTCTGGGTTTTGATCGAATTCTCGCTGAATATCTTTGTGGGCTTTTCCTAGATCATACTGACTCCACGCTGGCGTATCGCTCCATAGAACTACAACGTTTATTTCGCCGGCCTTTAACTGTGGCAATTTCCCCTGAATTTTGCCGATAATGTCTTGGCTTTCAGCAAGCTTGACCCAATAGGGCCCAGCTCCAGGATGTGAAAACAGCTTATCGTCCCCACTTGGACGCTTTCTTGTTACTTCAAAATAGACTGCTTTCCTATCCCATCTAGCTTTCAGGTCTGGGCCGCTCTTAGCATACTCTATTTCAATATCTGAAAAATTATTCCTAGCAAGTATAATAGCGAAACGTCCTTCCATAAGAATATCAAGATATTCTTCTTTATCACCAATCCTATCCAATAGTTTCTGTACGAACCTATCTACGCAATTCACGCCGCTTTGTTGAAGCTCGTCAATCCGCTCCTCAGCAAGCCGCGCCATATACTCTTTATCACAGTCTTTCCAGTCAGCCTTCTTTATTCCCTCAATTAGCCTTTGAAGCCTGCTGTTGATTACTCGTTCCTTTTCTTCCATCCCTACCCTTAACTTATTCCACCCTCTTAAACATCTTTTTGGGTGCGCCGCATACAGGGCACTTCTCCGGGGCTTCCTCGGCTACGGTATTGCCACAGTACTGGCAGACAAAATAAGGCTCGTCCTTTAGTTTCTCCCCTGCCTCGAGAGCCTTGAGCGCCTTCTGATACAGTCCGTGGTGGATTTTCTCTACCTTGTTGGCATAGTCAAAACTAACCAGAGCCTTGTCATTGCCCTCAGCCTTAGCCTTCGCAATGAAATCAGGGTACATCTCGGTAAATTCGTGGTGCTCCCCTTTGATAGCTGTCCCCAGATTATCCTTAGTAGATTTGATGCCGCCCATAACCTCAAGGTGATTGCGGGCGTGAACCGTCTCCGCCTCAGCCGCTGCCCGAAACAGCCTGGCTATCTGGGGTTTGCCCTCCTTGTCAGCTTTGCCGGCAAAGAACAGGTAGCTACGGCTAGCTTGGCTCTCCCCAGCAAAAGCAGCCGCCAAGTTTTCCTTAGTATTGCCCATTATATACCTCCTTTATAATTAGTAATAGTAACTATTACTAATTATAGCGAACTTATTTCGCCCTGTCAATAGTATCCAGGGTATCGGTGAGATAAGATTCCAATCCCTGTCTCTGGAGATGCCGGTATATCTTCTCGGCATGAACCTCATCCTTTACCAGGGTAAATAGAGCCGGCCCCGAGCCGGCCAAGTGAACCTGGTTAGCCCCGGCTTTCAGAAATTGCTCCTGATACCCCCTAAGCCCGGCAAAGTTATCAAAGGCGATATCATCCAGCACATTAAAGAACCCGTCTATCAATCTCCCCTCCTCCAAGTCTCGCCCGACTAACCATGCCACCATTCTGTCCGTAGCCTCTCCTCGAGTATAAAGGCTGGGGTTCACCCCAGCATAGAGCTGCCCCGTCTTACCCAGGCCCCTGGGGACTGGCGGTAACATCAACACCGTCCACATATGAGGGAATGAAGGCAGCGGAGTTATCATCTCCCCCCTCCCCTCGAGCAGGGCTGTGCCCCCATAAAGAAAAAAGGCTACATCCGAACCCAACTGCGGGGCTAACTCAACCAATTCCGGCGCAGATAGCCCCAACCCCCAAAGTTTATTAAGACCAAGCAGGACAGCAGCGGCATCACTACTATCCCCGCTTAGTCCCGAAACAAGGGGGATACGCTTATCAACATCTATCTTTACCCCTTTGGAACACCCTGTAGTCTTTTGAAGTAAGCTGACAGCTTTAGACACCAAACTCACCTCTGGAATCCAGGAGGAATCGGCACAGCTAAACTCAATATTTTCACTCAGCTGGAAATGGAGACTATCGTACAGATTTATGGACTGGACAACGCTGCGGATTTCATGGAATCCATCGGGGCGCTTAGCCAGGACCTCAAGGGTCAAATTCAACTTGGCCGGCGCCAGAACTGTCAACATGCTAAACCCCTCTCTACTCTTGTAAATACTTGCCATAACTGTGCCCACTCGTCAAGAGTCAGCGTCTCAGCCCGTCGCTGTGGTGCTACCCCCACCCCACCCAATAAAGCCAAGACCTCACCCTTGGGCAGTGCCAGACCATAGGTTAAAGAATTGCATATTTGCTTGCGAGGAGTGGAAAAACCAGCCCGCACCAACCCGAAGAAGCCCTCCTCATCACCTACCTCCACTGCCGGTTTAGCATATATCGTCATCCTTAATATGGCTGAATCCACCTCCGGCGCAGGATAAAAACAGCCAGCCGGTACATAGCCGATTATCTCCGGCTCACTATAAAGCTGCACGCTAACACTCAACACGCTCATCTCGCCAGGCTCAGCCACAATAGCCTCAGCCACCTCCTTCTGCACCATCACCACCATAATTTTAGGCTTGAGTGAGGCTTCGAGAAAATGGCGTAAAACAGGCGAGGTAATGTAATAGGGAAGGTTCGCCACTACTTTATAGCCACCTGTCGCCGAGGAAAACCTCTCTTTTTCATTCTGAAGTAAAGCCTCGGGGGAAATTTTGAGAACATCCCCACTGATGACAGCGACATTCTTAAAAGCTGCCAGCGTCTGCTCCAACATAGCAGCCAGTTTATTATCCAACTCAATGGCAACCACCCAACCAGCCTTCTTGACTAGCTGCTTAGTCAACACACCAAGGCCGGGGCCCACCTCTACAACAACATCGCTGGGGGCAAGGTCGGCAGCCGAGACAATAAGCCCGAGCACCTTTTCATCAACAAGAAAGTGCTGCCCAAGCCCCTTTCTCGCCTGAAGGTCAAAGTGGCGCAGTAGCCCCTTAGTTTGAGTTAAAAGCGATTGTGTTTTCAGCTAATCCCTCCTACAGCCCTAGCTCAACTCCGAAATCACAACCTGAATGCCGGACATTATCGATAATCCGAGTGCTGCTTACCTCGCTTACAGACCCTGGCTCAGGCGAGCCACCAAGCGCACCGGCAAGTTCTGCTTTAACATTCCATTCTGGGTATCTCTAACATCGTAAGGAACACGATAGAGCCGAACCATCTTAGTCTCCGTATCACATATAGCATAGCTGGCTCTGGGGTCACCGTCTCGAGGTTGCCCCACCCCACCAGGATTGATAATCAATCTCTTCTTCCCAAGGACGAGACCAATATTAGATGAGAAGGGACTATAGGTGCACTCCCCCTCCTCACCATATTGGAACACCATGGGCACATGAGAATGACCTACCAAACAATATGGCGAGCGGAAATGAACAAAATTTTCCTTAGCATTGCTAAGTGACAGTAGATATTCCCAGATAGGCTCCCTGGGGCTACCATGCACTAAGGTAAAATCCTCCCTCTCGATAACTAAAGGTAATCCCTCAAGATATACCACATCTTTCGCCCTTAACTGCTTGCCTGTCCAGCGGCAAACAACAGCGGCATCAGGGTTAAAGTTAGACAGGTCGAGTTTGCCTATTGCCGCCCAATCATGATTGCCGGCAACGCAAACATGCTTATGCTGGCGCAAAAGCTCAATGCACTGATGGGGGTCGGGGCCATAGCCGACAATATCACCTAAACACCACAGTTCCTCCACCCCTCCCCTGTGCTCGATGTCATCCAGCACTGCGGTAAAAGCGGCCAGATTAGCATGAATATCAGCAATAATAGCGTAACGCATCCTGCAAAAATATAACAGTTTTTGCCCAATATAGCTAGAGCCAAAGTTGTGAGCCAGATGTAAGCGTGCTATAATTTGCATCCCACATAGCTCACCCACCAAGGAAGGCACAGAGAGATGAGGAAGGTATATCTAGACCACGCTGCCACCACCCCACTCCTCCCCGAGGTTCGTGAGGCGATGCTCCCCTACCTGGGAGAAGCCTTTGGCAACCCGTCCTGTATTCACGAGTGGGGAGACGCCGCCCGTGAAGCCATGGAAACCGCCCGTACTCAACTAGCTCAGTTAATCGGAGCAAATGCCGAGGAGATAATCTTCACCGGCAGTGGCACGGAGAGCAACAACTTCGCCATCAAGGGGCTGGCACTGGCACAACAAAATAAAGGCAAGCATATAGTAGTCTCAGCCATTGAGCATTTCTCGGTGCTGCACTCAGTGAAAACGCTGGAAAAGTGGGGATTCGAGCTGAGCGTGGTTCCGGTGGATAAGTATGGAACGATTGACCCCGAAGATGTGCGCAAAAGCTTGAGGAAGGACACTATCCTGGTATCCATCATGCACGCCAATGGCGAGGTGGGCACTATAGAGCCGATACAGGAAATCGCCAAGGTAACCAGGGAGAGCAACATAGTCTTCCACACTGATGCCATAGCCACAGCAGGAACCATCCCCGTCGATGTAAGGGAGCTGGGAGTAGATGCCTTGAGCTTAGCAGGCAACCAGTTCTACGGCCCCAAGGGAGTAGGTGCGCTCTGGGTGCGCAAGGGAGTGCGTATTATCCCCCTTCTCGACGGCGGTGTCCAAGAGGGAGGACGGCGTGCCGGCACGGAGAACGTCCCTGCTATTGCCGGTCTGGGTAAAGCGTCTGAACTAGCCAAAATCAACATGACGAAAAGAATCGAGCAGTTCACGCAACTCCGCAACCGCTTGCTGAAGGAACTACCAGCTGCGATTGACCATATGATGGTCACCGGCCACCCTACGAATCGCCTGCCGGGTAATGCCAGCTTCTGCGTGGAGTTTATCGAAGGGGAAGCTATGCTTATGTTGTTAAACAGCCAGGGAGTAGCCGTCACCAGTGGCTCAGCGTGCACATCGAGAGCGCTGAAAGCCTCCCATGTGCTTATCGCTATGGGATTGCCCCATGCGCTGGCTCAGGGTTCCCTCCTCTTAAGCCTTGGCACAGATAACAGTTCTCAAGATATCGACTATGTACTCGAGGTGATGCCTCCCATTGTGGACAGACTGCGGCAGATGTCACCACTTTACGCTAAATTCACCAAAGAGGGCAAAGGAGGCAAATAGCATGCCGATATACAGCCAAAAAGTAATGGATCACTTCATGAATCCCCGCAATGTAGGAGAGATTGACAATCCCGATGGAGTGGGAGAGGTAGGCAACCCTGTATGCGGGGACATGATGACCTTTTATATCAAGGTCAAGGACAACCACCTGGAGGATGTTAAATTCAAGACCTTCGGCTGCGGGGCAGCCATTGCCGTTTCCAGTATGGTTAGCGAGATGGCTAAGGGAAAGACGCTAGAGGAAGCAATGAAAATCACTCCCCGCTCGGTGGCTGACGAGCTGGAGGGATTACCCAAGCAAAAGTTCCACTGCTCCAATCTGGGTGCTCAAGCCCTGAACAAAGCCATACAAGATTATCTGGACAAAAAGAAAAAGGCGAAAGGAGGCAAGGGATAATGGGGGCTGAGTGTAAAGCAGATAAAGAACGCTTTTTTTGTCCCTACTGTGAGGAAGAGATAGCGGAAGCATCGTTCCCTTACTGCCAAGCGTGTAAAGTAACCATATTCTACTGCCCTGAGTGTCAGAAGGCGGTACCGCGTGATAAGAAGATCTGCCCCCACTGCGGGGCCGAGATTAAGGCCAAGAAGGCCTAAGGAGAGGATAAGACATGCCTTCTAAATCACCGAAGCAGGTTCATCAAACCCTAGACTGCATAGGTCTCTATTGCCCCATGCCCATCCTACAGACCAGGGAAGCAATAGACAAGCTTGCCGTCGGACAAATCCTGGAGGTATTGGCTGATGACCCCGCTGCTGAGGAAGATATCAAGGCCTGGGCCAAACAGACCGGGCAAAAAATACTCGAGCTAGAGAAAACCAACGAAGGCTTGAGATTCCTCATACAAAAAATAAAATAGGAGAGATTAGCCATGGCTAAGAAAAAGCATATCCTCTACGTTCAAACCAGCGGCATTGATACACCAAAGCGACTTTACTCGCCCTTCGTCCTGGGTATGACTGCCAAGGCAATGGATATAGACGCCACCATCTATTTCCTCGGACTGGGAGTAACGGTGGTGAAGAAGGGTATGGCAGAGAAGGTCAAGGAAGGCAGCTTCCCCTCAGTAAAGGAGGTAATGGACCAGGCCATCGCCGCCGGAGTCAAATTAATGGTCTGTGAACAGAGCACACAGTTGCTCGGTATGGGGCGGGGGGACTTTACCCCGGAAGCCAAGATTGTAGGAGCAGCCACACTGAACGACCTCGTCCTCGAGGCTGACGGCACCATGTGGTTCTAACGATGTAACGCATCCTGTAGAAATATGACTGCTTCTGCCCCATATGGCTAGGTTCTCCTTTTAACTCCATTTCTCTGAGTCCCTTGACTATTGCAAATATACAAGCAAAAATAGTAGTAAGACTTACTAAAGGGATTGACATTTTACACGAAACCGTGTATACTATACCTAGTATAGGGAGTATATTGACTAGAGAATACGAGCTAATTTACCAAGGCAAGGAGAAAGAGAAAGACCTCTTAAATAATACTGCGGGTATTTCCCTGCGGGAGATTAGAACCTTTGGTACTCCTAGGCTTCTAACTGACAGGGAGTGGTCTAATATGCTTATCTTTGGCGATAATCTTTCAAGCCTCAAGACATTGATAGGTAACCCTTCTATCAGGGGAAATGTGAGGTTAGTGTACATTGACCCTCCCTTCTCCACTGACCAAGACTTTAAGGGTGGGAATCCACGAGTTGCAACAATAAGTTCAAGCCAAGAGGACGAGGTAGCATATGAGGATAGACTAATCGGGGCAGATTACCTTGAGTTTCTAAGAAAAAGGCTTGTCTTTTTAAGAGAACTTTTAGCGGACGACGGCTCTATCTATGTGCATATTGATTGGAAAAAGGGGCATTATGTTAAAGTTCTTATGGATGAAGTATTCGGTGAAGAGCACTTTATAAACGACATCACCAGAATAAAATGTAACCCAAAGAATTTCGCCAGGCCTGCCTATGGAAATGTAAAAGATATGATTTTGTTTTATTCGAAGACTGATAATTATGTCTGGAATGAAGCAAGGCAGGAAATGAGTGAGGGTGAAATACACAGACTCTTTCCAAAAGTAGATGAGCATGGGAAGAGGTACACAACTATCCCTTTACATGCACCCGGCGAGACGAAAAACGGACCTACTGGTCAACTATGGAAAGGTTTGAAACCCCCAAGGGGCAGACACTGGCGGACGCACCCTGACGAACTAACTAAACTAGATGAGCAAGGATTGATAGAGTGGTCAAGTACTGGGAACCCGAGAAAAAAGATATACGCTGACGAAGTTCTTAAAAACGGCAAGAAACGGCAAGATATTTGGGAATTTAAAGATTTACCCTACCCTACCTACCCAACAGAGAAAAATGCTGAAATGCTTAAGGTAATCATCAAGGCCTCCTCTCATCCTGATGATATTGTATTAGATTGTTTTGCTGGCTCTGGAACCACTCTAGTTGCCGCAGAGGAACTGGGCAGGAGATGGATAGGGATTGATAATTCGTCTTGGGCGATCGAAGCTAGTTTGCGAAGACTAGCTAGCTTAAAACAAGTTAGCGCTTCTACCCTCTATAATGCAACTAGAGAGCCTTTACCTGAAACTCTCCAAAAAGTCTTTTAATAGAAGCGCACTTATTATATTCTTCTCTTTTTCTAGCTCGCTTACAGTCTTAAACATCTTTGTATTGCCCCTAATCCAAACAACCCCGTCAAGAACAGCGACTCTTATAGCTCTACCATCTTTACCCCGAACCAACCGTAAGGCATCTTCAAATTGGGCATTTTGATGACCACCACTATCGGTAAGAAATTTCGCCTCTCCAATAATGTAGTTGCTACCTGCTTTGGCAAGTAAATCCAAACCCTTGCTAAGGTTACAACCCAATACCCTGTTAGCATAATGTGTTTTCTCACCATTGCTCCCAGCGAGAAAGGCGATACCCCCATGCTTATCGAATTCCTCTTCAAACAGAAATGGATAACCTAGCTTCGGAAGCCAGTTACGAAACAACGTGCCAATCTGTCTATTGAATTCCTTGGGTTCCTCACAACCGCCTATTAACTCATCAAAGCTCATAGATAACAGAGTCTGAGCCAATCTATCAACAACATTAGGATTATAGTCAATAAAGACATCTCTCTTCCTTAAGAAAGCCACATAAGGGTCTTTAATGGGGAATTTATCCAATTCCAATAATGCCCTAACTAGTTTTGCTCCATCCCTCTCATCATATGCTGCTTTTAGCTGAGCCCTAATATCAGAAGAAAGCTCTCTCTTAGCTTCACGAGTAACAGGATAGACCTGAGTCAAATTATCTAAGTACCCAGGAGCATTTGCTAGCCCAATACTTTCCTGAATCCATTTATTCATTTCATTGAAACTATAACATTTAACCTTGACAAAGTAAACGCTTAGCCTCTACCCTCGAATTCATGTTATAATTCGGCTATGAAGGTCTCAGAGTTAGGGGAATTCGGACTGATTGACCTCCTAGCCAAAATGGTTCATAGCAGCCAAGCCAAACAGCCAACATCCCCACAACTGATTCTCGGCATTGGCGACGATGCCGCCGTCTGGCACAGCGATGCCCCTACTCAATTAGCTACTGTCGACTCCTTCATTCAGGATGTCCACTTTTTGTTAGCGGTCACTCCATGGAATGAACTGGGGTGGAAGGCACTAGCCATCAACCTGAGTGACATTGCCGCTATGGGTGGTACGCCCGAATACGCATTGGTATCGTTAGCCCTGCCCGACCACGTTGAAGTGGACGATGTCGTCGCTCTATACCAGGGGATGATTGAGCTGGCACAGCAATTCGGGGTAGCCATCGCTGGCGGAGATACCAGCAGCGCCCCGCTGGTGACTATTACCACCACTGTTTTTGGTAGCGCCAGAAATCATACGCACATCCTCACCCGTTCAGCAGCCGCAGTCGGCGACAAGGTAGCTGTTACCGGATACTTAGGCGCTGCTGCCGCCGGCTTGGAGATGCTCGCCAAGCGGTTGCGATTCGACTCTGAAACCGCTGCCTGCCTCAAGAAGGCTTTCCTGCACCCCTACCCCCGCATAGCTGAGGGGCAGCTACTTATAGACCACGGAGTAAAAGCAGCCATAGATATCAGCGACGGACTGATTTCAGACCTGGGGCATATATGCCAAGCCAGCAGGGCTGGCGCTCTGATAGAAGTCGACCGTGTACCCATTCAGCCCACGGTCAGGGCCAACTTCGGCGACAGAGCACTGGGGCTGGCACTATCAGGGGGGGAAGACTACGAGCTTTTGTTCGCCGCAAGCGGCGAAGTCGTTGATAAGATAAGCGCCAAAGCTCAATGTCCCATAACTGTAATCGGTGAAATCGTGGCTGATAAGGCAAACCAGGTAACCCTGGTGGACGGGAAGGGAAATCCGGTGAACATACCCAAGAAAGGCTGGGAGCACTTTATCGGGAAATGAAATTAAGTCACCTTGATTTAACCAGCCATAGCCCGGAGCAGACTCAAAACATCGGGGTTCGCCTCGGGGAGCTAGCCCTCCCCACCGACGTTTTGCTACTGGTGGGGCAACTGGGAGCAGGCAAGACCTGTCTAACCCAGGGTATTGCCTGGGGGCTAAATATCAAAGAATACGCACTAAGCCCCTCCTTTGTCATCGTCAGGGAGCTCCGTGGCAGATTGCCTCTATACCATATAGACCTGTTCCGGCTAGACAATCTAGAAGAGATTGAGGACTTAGGATTAGATGATTATCTGTACGGTAAAGGCGTCTGTGTGGTAGAATGGGCAGAGAAAGCGTTGAATCTGCTACCCGCAGAGCACCTGCTGATTCAAATAGACTTTCTTTCCGATACTGAGCGCAGTCTTCACTTCAAACCCAGCGGAAAACGCTATCAGGAATCGCTAGCCCAACTGAAGCCCCTTTCCAATAACCTGTAGAAAGTGCTGGAATAAAACTGATGCTACTGGCAATAGACACTTCAACGGATACAGCGAGCCTGGCTCTTGTTCAAGGCAGTGAAATGCTGGCCGAATTAACCTGGCGTTGCGAAGAAAACCACTCGGTTGAACTGCTACCCCGGCTGACCGACCTCCTGAATCAGATTAAGTCCAGCCTTCAATCCATCGATAACATCGTTGTAGCTAGGGGTCCAGGGAGCTTCAATGGATTGCGGGTTGGTGTCAGCACCGCTAAAGGATTAGCCTTCAGCCTAGGAGTGCCCATAGTGGGCATCAGCACCCTCGAAGCAGAGGCTTACCAGTATGCCGAAACCGATTTGCCTATCTGCCCCATATTCAATGCCGGAAGAGAAGAGATCGCCACCGCCATATACCAGATGAAAAATAACAAATGGCGCCAGATTGCCGGTGAGCATATCACCACGTTAGAAATACTGTGCTCAGAGATAACCACCAAAACCATATTTTGCGGCGAATTTGCGGCATCTATCGCCAAGGAGCTGAAAAAGCATCTCAAGCAAATGGCAATAATATTATCGTCACCAGCCAGGTTGCGACGAGCCGGCTTCTTAGCGGAACTGGGACAAAAACGGCTAAAAGCAGGCGACTATGATAACCCAGCTACCCTGCACCCGTTGTATCTAAGACGACCACCAATTACCGAGCGCAAGCACCGATAAGTAACGGAGGCAAAAAATGGTAAACAAATCACAAATACCAATCGCCACCACCGACCTGTGTTTTGGTTGCGGGAAGAAAAACCCCATCGGACTGAAGCTGAAGCTCACATGGGATGGTAAAGTGATTAAGGGCGAATTCACGCCGGATAAGCTTCACCAGGGTTGGAAAAATGTTATCCATGGTGGCATCCTAACTACCGTCCTCGATGAGGCTATGGGCTACGCCACCTACTTTGAGAAGATACCCTGCGTCACTGGCATCCTGGAAATCAGATTAAGACAACCAGTGACAATCGGCCAGCGCCTCCTCATCACCGCCTGGATAGCTAAGAGAGCACGGAGGCTCGTTGAGACTGAGGCCAAGCTGACCACGGCAGATGGTACCGTGGTAGCTGAAGCTAAAGCAAGCCAGCTCATCGGCTCATCTTTCACCGACGAGAGAGCCCAGGAATAGTGACAACAAAATGGCAATCGAACCAAAAAAACCAGTAAACTACAGCGACCTCTGCTTCGGCTGCGGGAAGAAAAACCCTATAGGCCTCAAACTGAAGTTCACATGGGCTGACGGAAAAGTGGTAACAGAGTTCACCCCAGACAAGTTGCATCAAGGCTGGGCAAAGATCATACACGGTGGCATCATAACCAGCGTCCTCGATGAGGCTATGGCCTACGCCGCCGGCTACGAGGGAATCAAGTGCGTCACCGCCATCATGCAGGTAAGATTCAAGCGCCCGCTATCGATAAACGAGCCGACCATCGTCACCGCCTGGGTGCCCAAGAATGCCCGGAGATTCATCGAGACCAAGGCTCAAATGAGCCTGACGGATGGCACGCTGGTCGCCGAATGTACAGCTACGCAGTTCGTCGTCGGCGGAATCAGTGAGGAAGGATACACCACGGAACAAAATCTGAGAGGAGCCTAAACATGGAAAGAACCCTAGTTCTTATTAAACCCGATGCCATGCAGAGAGGATTGGCAGGCAGTATTATCAGTCGTTTAGAGAAGACAGGAGCCAGGTTAGCGACAATAAAGATGCTCCACATGGATAAGGCATTAGCCCGGCGCCACTATGATATCCACAAAGACAAGCCCTTCTTTGAAAATTTAGTCAATTATATTACCTCAGGGCCGATAATCGCCTCGGTCTTTGAGGGTGACAAAGTGATAGAAGTAATCAGGAAAACGATGGGGGCAACCGACCCCGCTAAAGCCGAAGCGGGAACCATCAGGGGCGACTTCGGTTTAGATATCGAACACAATTCTGTCCACGGCTCCGATTCCACAGAAACCGCCGCCAAGGAAATAAAGCTGTTCTTCAGTGAGGATGAAATCTTCGATTACTGAATCTTGACTATCGGGATAGTCTCGCTCCACAGCTTGTCCAGCTGGTAGTATTCACGCTCAAGGGGGGCAAAAATGTGGACGGTAACATCATTGAAATCGAGAAGGAGCCACCCTGAATTTACATCGCCCTCACAATGATGAGGTAAAATGCCCTCACTCTTCAAGGCATACCCCACTTCATCCCGAATAGCCGCGATTTGCTTGCTGGACTCACCACTGCAGATGACAAAGTAATCAGCGAAGGTACATACCTCACGGGCATCCAGTAAGACAATATCAACAGCCTTCTTGGCACTGGCAGCCTCCACTGCCTTATGTGCCACCTCTATAGCTTCCAGAGGGCGTTTACCCTTCTCCATTCCTCTATAACCTAGCATAATTATCTCCCTGGTCATTGTCAACAAAACCTGCAGTAAATTGACAACCACACTGATATCTCAGTAAACTTAGCCTTACCCATGACAAACATTCAGACCATCGCCCACCGCTTAGCTGAGGCACTTAACCGATATAGCGCTGATTACGTAGAAGCCCGCCTGGAGGAGAGTCAGAATAGCTACATTAGCTACCGGGGGAGGGAATTAGATTCCATAGGCAGGGCAAGCGCCGTCGGCGGGAATGTGCGCGCTATGGTAAAAGGCGCCTGGGGCTTCACCAGCTTTAACGACCTCGACGAACTCCCGGGCAGAGTAGAGCTGGCAGTAAAGCAGGCTCGATTCGCCGGCAGCGAGAAAAGCCAGCTGGCTCCAGTAGAACCGGTGGTCGATATGCTATCCACCGAGAAAGATAAAAGCCCGGTAACTATCCCCCTGGCCGAAAAGAAACAGCTACTGGATGAATATAACGACATTATCTGGCACACGCCAAAGCTTCAGACCTCATCTGTTGACTATGGCGACGGCTACAAAAGGGTTATCTTTCTGAATTCATCGGGCAGTTACATTGAGCAGGACAGGACAGATATCACCCTCCGTCTCACCGCTGTTGCCACTGAAGGCAGCGAGGTGCAACAGGTAGGACTGAGCCTGGGTAGCAGAGGCGATTTCAACTCGATGCGGGGCCTTCACCAGCAGATAGCAGAGATGGCAAAGCATTCCGTAGAACTGCTATCAGCTCCGCAGGTAAAAGGAGGGGAATATACAGTAGTATTAGACCCTGTTCTGGCTGGGGTTTTTGTCCATGAAGCCTTCGGACACCTGTCAGAGTCCGACTTCGTCTATGAAAATGACCGCCTGCGTGAAATTATGGCGCTGGGCAAAAAATTCGGCAGCACGGAACTTAACATCGTTGATAATGCCACCATACCTGGACTACGAGGAAGCTATAAGTACGACGATGAAGGGGTATCGGCAAGCAAAACCTACCTTATCAGAGAAGGCAAATTAGTGGGCAGACTCCACTCCAGAGAAACCGCTGCCAAGATGAAGGAAAAGCCCACGGGAAATGCCAGGGCTATCAACTATCGTTATCCCCCTATTGTCCGTATGACCAACACCTATATCGAACCCAAGTCAGCCTCCTTTGACGACCTGTTAAGTGATATCAAAGAAGGGATATATGTTAAAAACTGGTATGGCGGCACCACCAGCATGGAGATGTTCACCTTCTCCGCCGGTGAAGCCTACATGATACGCCACGGTAAACTCGCCGAGCCGCTGAGACCGGTAGTACTCACCGGAAACGTGTTCACCACACTGATGAATATAGATGGCATTGGCAATGACCTAGACATGAACCAGGGCGGTGGCTGTGGTAAGGCAGGACAGATGCCTCTTCCCGTCTCCAACGGCAGCCCCCACATCAGAATTCGCCGCTGCTTAATCGGAGGCAGCTAAATGGAACAGCTCCTAGCCCAGGCAAAAAAGGTGGCTGAAGAAGCCGAAGTCTTCATGGTCTCTTCTGAGGAAACCCCCATCCAATTTGAAGCCAATCGCCTGAAGCACATTCAAGGCAAGCAGAGCAACTACGTAGCCCTCCGTATTATCAGAGAGGGTAAGATTGGCTTTGCCAGCGCTACCGAGCTAAGCGACAGGCAGAATCTGGTCAAGTCAGCGATAGAAACAGCGCAGTTCGGTATAGCAGCCGAATTCGAGCTTCCCCCTCTGACCACCTACCCCGACATTGAAGTCTTCGACCCCAAAGTAGAGGCGGTATCCGTGGAAGAAATGGTCAGCTTCGGCGAAGAACTCATAGCCACTATAAGGAAACATACCCCGGATATCCTGTGCGAGGCAGAGGTAGGCAAAGACACAACGTCGTTCCGCCTGATAAACTCTCGAGGCGGAAGTATAAAATACAGGCAAAGCTCCTTCGCCGCCGGTGTTGTTGGACATCTCATCCGCAATACAGATATGCTCTTCGTTGGCGAAATTGAAAGCTCCTGCCACCCCCTAACCAAAACCAAAGCCATTACTGAGGAAGTGCTCCAACAGCTTGAGCGAGCTAAAAACCAGGCCACGGTATCTAGCAAGCCACTGCCGGTGGTATTCACCCCCCACGGGGTAGCCAGCGCTTTAATCTCTCCCTTGATGGCTGCTTTCAATGGCAAAACAGTGCTGAAGGGGGCTTCACCCATAGGCAATAAGGTCGGCCAACTGGTCTTTGACAAACAGCTCTGGCTGTGGGATGACCCCACTATCGCCTACCGACCAGAGAGTCGCCCCTGCGATGACGAGGGTATACCCAGTCAGCGCACCCCCCTCATCGAACAGGGAAGGGTAATGAACTTCCTTTACGACTTACAGACAGCAGCCCTCGCCCACACCCAAAGCACAGGCAACGGCAGGAGGGGCCACGGTGGATTACCCACACCATCACCCAGCGCCTTTATTATCAAGCCGGGCAACACCACCTTTGACGAAATGGTAAGAGATATCAAGGAAGGGCTGGTTATTGAACAGCTTATGGGCGCAGAACAGGGTAACATCTTAGGCGGCGATTTCAGCGGTAATGTTCTTTTAGGTTACAAGATAGAAAATGGTAAAATAGTAGGCAGGGTTAAAGATACAATGGTCTCAGGAAATGTCTATCAACTTCTTAACCAGATTACAGCTATTGGCAGTGAGGCTAAGTGGGTGGGTGGCTCAGTCAATACACCACCCCTTTACTGCCCCAGCCTGTCAGTGGCAAGCAAGTGAGGACATAAGGCAAGATACGATAAAAATTTGGGGGAACGAATCCTATCTGGTTAGCTTTGATTTGTTTTTAGAGTTATGTCAAGAAAAGTGGACAAGAGGCAAATGGGAGGACATAGGGGGAAGCCTCTCTTCAAAATTAAACTGCCTCAAAATAAGTCAGGAGGTGGTAAGGTATGGATGAACTGAAGACTAATGTTCTCTATTTTGGTGATAATCTGGAAATACTGCGCAAGTATATCCCCGATAACTCCGTAGACCTGATATATCTTGACCCGCCCTTCAACAGCAAGGCAACCTATAACGTGCTTTATAAAGAACCGACTGGGAAGCTATCTCAAGCACAAATATCTGCTTTTGAGGATACGTGGCACTGGGGACTGGAATCAGAGCGGGCTTTGCAGGAAATTGCTGCTTCACCTATTGCCCCGACAGAGGTAAAGGAGTTCATGTCAGTCCTGCCCAAGCTGGTAGGGAAGAGGACAGATATGGCAGCATACCTGACCATGATGTGCATCCGCCTGATTGAACTGAGAAGGGTGCTCAAGGAAACAGGCTCAATCTACCTACACTGCGACCCCACCGCAAGCCACTATTTGAAGCTCCTTATGGATACGATATTTGGAGTGGCAAACTTTAGGAACGAGATAGTTTGGAAAAGAACTACAGCCCATGCGGATGCACGACAAGGCTCCCGACACTTTGGACGCATACATGACGTACTTCTCCGTTACACAAAGACCGATAAGTTCATTTGGAACCAGCAATACATGCCCTATGACCAAGAATACGTTGATACCTACTACAAGTATGTGGATGAGCAAGGACGTAGATACTGGAAAGACAATCTGACGGCAGCCAAACCCGGGGGAGATACGCGGTACGAATGGAAGGGGAAGCTGCCACCACATGGCAGATATTGGGCATATTCCAAGGCTAACATGGAGCGACTCGAAGAAGAAGGCAGAATTGTCTATTCAAGCACTGGTATGCCAATGTATAAGCGCTATTTGGATGAAATGCTTGGTAAGCCAGTTCAGGACATGTGGGATGACATACGTGGTCTAGGGGGGCTTGGTGCCAACAAGCTTGAAAGACTTGGATACGCCACCCAAAAACCAGAACCTCTACTTGAGCGCATCATTAAAGCTAGTTCCAATGAAGGGGATATTGTGCTTGACCCGTTCTGCGGCTGCGGGACGGCTATAGTCGCAGCGCAGAGGCTGAACCGCAAATGGATTGGCATTGATATTACCTATCTGGCAATCGGCTTGATGGAGTGGCGATTAAAGAATATGGTGCCAATGCCAGAATATAAGGTTGTTGGAGAGCCTGAAGACCTGGCGAGTGCGGTAGAATTAGCTAACAAGGACAAATACCAGTTCCAGTGGTGGGCAGTTAAAAAGATTGGCGGTCAGCCCTACGGTGATAAGAAGAAGGGGGCAGACACGGGCATTGATGGTTACCTATACTACATGGACGAGAAGGATAAGATTAAAAAAGCCATTATTTCGGTAAAAGGTGGCAAGAATACCAATGTCAGCATGATACGGGATTTAGGTCATGTGATAGACCGGGAAAAGTCGGATATCGGCGTGTTCATAATGCTGGAAAAACCAACCCGCCCGATGCTGGAAGAGGCAGCCATGAAAGGTCTCTATCATTCACCTTTGGGTAAGGACTATCCCCGAATACAAATACTTACCATTGAAGAGCTTTTTCAGGGGAAATCCCCCGATATTCCACCGTGGATTGCGCCGATTCCCAAGCCACCGCCTGTGAAGAAAGCTGAAGGTAACGCTATCAAGATGCTATAAGGAGAAAACTATGGGCAAACGAAAGTTTAACGTGGGGGATAAGGTAATTAACAAGAGGGAGTCGGATAAAAATGGCATAATTGTTGGCTATTACAAAAAGACAGGTGAGTATCAAGTACATTTAGAAAATGGCGAAATCCATTATGAGTCACCAAGATGGTTAGATAATGGAGTTTAAGAGGGGCGAAGCCCCTCTATAGAAATCACTTCCCCTTCCCCTTCGATAAGGGGAAGGGGATAAAGGGGATAGGGTTACCTAATAACTAGAAGAGACTGTTTAGCAATTCAAACTGTCATTGCGAGCGAAGCGAGGCAATCTCACTATTGCTTTCAAAGATTGTGGAGCTTGTTCCGAGCAAAGCGAGGAAGCTCTGAGTTTGCTTCGTCGCTTTCGCTCCTCGCAACGACAGGCGAGGAATCTTGTGCCTCGCAATGACAACTAAGCAGTCTCAGTAACCACAAGAGGGATAGATAAAATATGGACAAATTAGTTAAATTTTATGCCCGCCCCCGACTTCAGTCGCCGGTCATGCTGGCTGCCTGGCCAGGCATCAGCAACGTAGCCATCATCATAGCCACCTACCTGGAGAGAAAGCTTGCTTTCAAGAAACTGGGGGAGATTAAGCCTTCTTATTTCTTCGACCCCATCGGGGTGGTGGTCAAAGATAATGTGATTGAGGCGCCACAGTTTCCACAAAACAAGTTCTACTACTGGAAAAGCGCAGAGGGAAAGCACGATATAATACTATTCATAGCTGACGCTCAACCAGCAGGCAAAGGATATGAGTTAGCCAACTGCGTCCTCGATGTTGGACTAAAATTCGGGATTAAGCGGGTATATACCTGTGCCGCAGCCCTGAGTCGGATTCACCACACCGAGCAACCAGGGGTGTGGGGAGTAGTCACCAGCCAGGACTTAACCGAAGATTTCAAAGGATATAACCTGGTAAAACGGGGTAACTTGCAAATCGCCGGCTTGAACGGACTACTGCTGGGCGTAGCTAAAGAAAAGAATATCGAGGGTGTTTGCTTACTGGGAGAGGTGCCATCATACGCCACCAAGATACAGAACCCCATGGCTGCCCTGGCTGTGATTAAGGTCCTGACTAAAATGCTAGGGGTTGAGATTGATACTACCGAACTGGCACAGCTGGCTGGAGAGACCACAGAAAAATTAAAGCAGGTCGCGGCTGAGGCTATGGGAGAATATATAGATTACTTTACCGAACCTATCTGGGAATATGGGGAAGAAGAGGAGGAGGAAGAGGAGGAATAAAACTGGGAGTCAGTAATGCCATCGTTTATTGAGGAGACCATCGCCGAGCTAGGCAAGAGCAACCAGCTGTTATCCACCTCAAAGCTCGCTGAGCTATCAAACCTGCACCCAGAAGAGCTGGAGTTCTTTGAACAGATGTGGGCAACCACCGAGCCAAAAAGACGACAGCAGATTATATCCCGACTGGTTGAGCTTGCTGAGGACGATTTTACCCTCAACTTCGATAGCGTCCTGAAGGATTGTCTGAAAGACCAGGACGCCGAGGTGCGAAGCAAGGCTATTGAAGGTTTATGGGAGGATGAAGAGCCATCCCTCATTGACCCCCTGGTTGAGTTACTGGAGCAAGACAGCTCAGAGAAGGTCCAGACAGCAGCAGCCGTAGCGCTGGGCAAATTCGCCATACTAGCCGAGTACGATAAGCTAAGCCCGTCGCGTGCCTCCAAAGTCAGGCAGGCTTTGCTGGTCGCGCTCGACGACAAAAGCAAGCCCCCGGAAGTAAAACGCCGCGCTTTGGAGGCGGCAGCCCCGATAACTCTCCCCCAGGTGGAGACGGCTATCGGAGAAGCCTACCACAGTGGCGACCACAAATTTAAAGTCAGTTCTATTTACGCTATGGGAAAGAGCTGCAACCCCCGCTGGCTGCCCACCTTGCTGGAGGAATTGAGCAGTCCCAATACTGAGTTGCGCTACGAAGCAGCCAATGCCTGCGGTGAATTGGGAGAGGAAGAAGCAACGCCCCATCTCATAAGGCTTATCAATGACCCTGATGCCGATGTGCAACTGGCTGCCATCCGGGCGCTGGGTGAGATAGGTGGCACCGAAGCAAAAAACTGCCTGGAGAAATGCCTGGACAACTCCACCGAGGCAATCCAGCAGGCGGCAGAACAAGCCCTGTATGAATTAGAAATAGAAGGAGAGCGGCTCTCCTTCTGAGCTCGAAATCATTCGAGGTTGGTATGATTACTGAAATCAAGATTAAGCTTCGCGAAAAAAAATTATCCGACGCTCTGGACGACTTCAGCTGGCGAGCAGACCCCGAGCTGGCTAAGCTCGATGCTGCCCCGATATTAACCCTTACCCTACCCGAATATCTATCAAGCTACGCCGCCGAACTGCGCTATCCTTCACCAACCAAACACCCTTTTGCCATAGAGACCTCGGAGGGGAAGCACATCGGCAACTGCGCATATTACAACATCAGCAAATTTGAAGGTGAAGCTGAACTGGGGATTATGATTGGCGACCGTGGCTACTGGGACAAAGGCTACGGCACCGATGCCGTCACCACCCTGGTCGATTACATCTTCCGGAATACAAAACTCAATCGGATTCATCTCAAAACCCTGAAGTCAAATCAGCGGGCGCAGAGGTGCTTTGAGAAATGCGGCTTCAGTCCATATCGGCAACGGAAGCAGGGCAGATACAACTTCGTGCTTATGGAGATATATCGCCAGCAGTGGGAAGAGGCATAATCGGAAGGAGGCAAATAACCTGCCTATAGAGTGGCTGGGCAATAAGGTAAAGATTCTGGACCAGACCAGGCTCCCCCGACAGGAGGTCTATCTGGAACTTGATGACTATCGGGAGATAGCCTCGGCTATCAAGCGACTGAGCATCAGGGGGGCGCCGGCTATCGGCATAGTGGGGGCTTACGGAATGGCTCTCGGCGCCATGAAAATCAAGGCCGAATCCAGGAGCGAGTTCCTGGAAAAGCTCAGGGGGGTTAATCAAACCCTCGCCGCCACCCGACCCACCGCCCGAAACCTCTTCCGGGCTATCGACCGCATGCAGCAGGTAGCCGACGCCGGCAAGGACATCGAGCGGATTAAAAAAGCGCTGATTGACGAGGCGGTCAGGATACACTCCGAGGAGATTGAAGCCACCGAGAAGCTGTCCCGGTTCGGCGCCGGGTTAATCATGGACGGCTTCACCATCCTCACCCACTGTAACACCGGGGCGCTTGCCACCGGCGGCTACGGCACCGCCCTCGGCGTAATCAAGCGGGCAAATGAGCAGGGCAAGAGGATAAGAGTTATCGCCACCGAGACCCGCCCCCTCCTCCAGGGGGCGCGCCTCACCGCCTGGGAGCTGAAGAAAGCCGATATCCCCTTCGCCCTCATCACCGACTCCATGGCAGGGCATATTATGAGTCGGGGAAGGGTTGACAGCGTCATTGTCGGCGCCGACCGCATCGCCGCCAACGGAGACACCGCCAATAAGATTGGAACCTATTCCTTAGCCGTCCTGGCGCTGGAGAATGGCATCCCCTTCTATGTCGCCGCCCCCACCACCACCTTCGACCTCTCCCTTGCCTCAGGCGAGGAAATCCCCATCGAGGAGAGGGACTCGGATGAGGTGACCCATATTCAG
>CAZCAS010000001.1:0-49295 GCA_964496725.1 uncultured Dehalococcoidales bacterium | reverse complement strand
ACCCTCGACCAGATTCAATCGAAGTTCGGTCACAAATGCCTGCCTCTCCAGCTGCCCATCGGCGCCCAGACTGACTTCCAGGGGATAGTCGACCTGCTGGCAATGAAAGCCTATATCGGCTCTCCGGCAAAGGAAGCCGAGATACCCTCGTCAGTGGCAGACAAGGTCGAGTCCTTTCGGCAGAAACTGATAGAGGGGGTAGCTGAAATCGACGATAAGCTCATTGAGAAGTACCTGGGCGGTGAGGAGCTCACCGCGGAGGAAGTGGGCAAAGGACTACGACAGGCTGTAGCCGAGGGCAAGATTGTGCCCGTTTTGGTCGGCTCAGCGTTAAAGAGTATAGGAATCAGCGAGCTGCTGGACATCATCCCCACCTATCTGCCATCGCCTGCGGAGAAAGAGGTAGCCATCGCTGGCGATTCAGGCAAGCAGGAACAGCGGATTAAGCCCTCCCAGGATGGCCCGTTAGCCGCCCTCGTCTTCAAGACCAGCGCCGACCCATATGTAGGCAAACTTACCTACTTCAGAGTCTACAACGGCACCCTCGGGAGTAACTCTCAGGTGTGGAACGCCTCCCAGGGAGAGACGGAGCGCATAGGCCAGCTATTTAGCCTGAGAGGCAAAAACCAGGAACCGGTAGACAAGGTCGCAGCGGGAGACATCGGGGCGGTAGCCAAACTGAATGTAACCAGCACCGGGAACACATTGACCAGCCGCGAGAAGCCGATGCTCATCACCCCCACCCAATTCCCCGACCCGGTGTTCAGCGGAGCGATACACCCCAAGAGTAAGGGCGATGTGGACAAGCTGGGGCCATCATTAACCCGGATAACCGAGGAAGACCCCACCCTTCGTGTCCACAGGGATGCCGACACAGGAGAGACCATCCTCTCTGGACTCGGCGAGACCCACCTTGAAGTAGCCGCCGAGAAGATGTCGCGCAAATTCGGCGTCCAGGTAGACCTGGAAACCCCCGAGGTTCCCTACAAAGAGACTATCACCACATCGGTCAAGGCTGAATACAAGCACAAGAAACAAACCGGAGGACACGGTCAATATGGCCATGTCATGCTGGAGCTAGAGCCTCTGCCCCGGGGCAGCGGCCACGAGTTCGTCGATAAGGTGGTAGGCGGGAGGATACCCAGGAATTACATCCCGTCGGTAGAGAAGGGTGTCAACGAGGCCCGAAAAGAAGGGGTGTTGGCCCACTATCCAGTGGTGGACATAAGGATAATAGTCTACGATGGTAGCTTCCACCCGGTTGATTCCTCGGACATATGTTTCAAGATTGCCGGTGCAGGAGCGGTGAAGAAGGGTTTAGCCGATGGGCAACCCATCCTCCTCGAACCGATAGTGAACATCAAGGTGCGGGTTCCTGAGGAGTTCACCGGCGATATCATCGGCGACCTTAATGGCAAACGGGCCAAGGTTCTGGGAATGAACCCTGAGGATGGCAGCAATGTTATTGAAGCCCAGGTGCCCCAGGCTGAGATTATGCGCTATACCATAGACCTGAAATCGATAACTCAGGGGAGAGGGACATTCACTGTTGAGTTCAGCCACTATGAGGAGGCACCCCCCAACATCACCCAGAAGATTACTGCGGAAAGGCAAGCCAAGAAGGACTAAGAAACCGCTAACGACGACTCTCCGGCAGCGGTGAGGGTCAGGCTTACCACACGGTCTATGCCACTTAAATCGGGCAATACTTCTAACTCGGCTGAGGGGAACAGGCGATGTAACAGGCTGGTTACTGACCCCCCCTGCCCCTGCCCTATCTCCAGAAGCAGAGAGCCCTGAGGACAAAGCCTATCGCCTGCCTGTTGGCATAGCTGCCGTATCTTGTCCAGCCCGTCCCAACCCCCATTTAACGCCAGCAACGGCTCAAAACCTGCCGAACCTAGCTGGGGCAATTCCATCTCCTTCACATAGGGCAGGTTAGCCACTATGAGGTCAACCGACTCAGGCAACGGCTCGAGCATATCGCCCCGAAGAAGACAAACCCTATCTGCCACGCCGTGTTTCTGGCAGTTAGATTGGGCAACCTTGAGAGCAGAAGCGGATATATCAACGGCATAGACCTTTGCCCGGGGGAGATTTAACGCTAGGCTGATGGCGATGGCGCCGCAACCGGTACCGACCTCCGCCACGGTGGATACAGTATGATTTTGAGCCAGCTTGACAGCCTGCTCCACCAGCAACTCACTCTCCGGTCGGGGGATGAACACGCCGGGGGCAACACAGAAATCAAGGCCATAGAACTCGCGGCGCCCCATGATGTAGGCTATCGGCTCACCGCTGAGACGGCGCTCAATCAGGCGCCAGAACTCCTGCTCCTTGGAGCCCAGTTCACTATCGAGATTTAGATATAACTGAACCCGGCCTATCCCTAAAGCTTCCCTCAGCAACAGCTCGCACTCCAGCTGAGCTTCTTCAATATCATGCGCAACAAGAATCTCCCGAGCATGATGAAGAGCCTGTTTCAGGGTCATTCCGCCCGCCCCTCCAACTGTTTCATCTGGTCGCTAGCCGTCAGGGCATCGATAATTCCATCCAGGTCTCCCTCCAGGATTCGGGGAAGGTTACGGATGGTCAGGTTAATACGGTGGTCGGAAACGCGGTCTTGATGAAAATTATATGTTCTTATCTTCTCAGAACGGTGACCAGTGCCTACCTGAGAACGACGCTCTCTGGCCTCTTCCTCTTCCTTCTGACGCTGCTCAATATCCAGCAGTCGAGCTCGGAGCAACGCCATCGCTTTCACCTTATTACTGCGCTGTGAACGCTCGTCCTGGCAGGAAGCCACGATGCCTGTAGGCAAATGGGTGATGCGGACAGCGGAGGACACCTTATCCACATGCTGCCCCCCCGCCCCGTGGCTGCGGAAGGTATCAATTTTCAGGTCGTCAGGATCGATAGATACCTCCACCTCATCCGCCTCGGGAAGAACAGCCACTGTGGCCGTCGAGGTATGAATCCTACCCACCGTCTCAGTAGCAGGCACCCGCTGCACCCGATGAACCCCCCTCTCATACTTCAATCGGCTGAAAGCGCCTTTGCCCTTTATCTCAAAGATGATTTCCTTATAGCTACCAATGCCGCTTTCATTAGCACTAATCACATCAACACCCCAGCCCTTAGACTGGGCATACCGGGTGTACATACGGAAGAGGTCAGCGGCAAATAGCCCGGCTTCATCACCACCAGCCCCAGCCCGAATCTCCATGATAATGTCTTTTTCGTCATTGGGGTCCTTGGGCAACAGGGCCAATTTTAGCTCCTCAGTCAGTCGGTCTAGCTTCGACTCCAGGCTCTCTATCTCCTGCTTAGCCAAAGCCACCATATCCTCATCCAGCTCCTCATCCAACATCGCCTTTGTCTCCTCCAGCGACCTAGAGGCGACTTTATACTCACCGTACTTGGCCACCACATCCTCAATACCGGCTTTCTCCTGAGCCAGCGCCTGTAACCTGTGCAGGTCAGATGCTATTTCGGGATTAGCCATCTGCTGCTCTAGCTCATGGTAACGCTTCTCTATCTTCTCAAGCTGGTTAAACACGGTTATACCCCCTAGTCAGATAATTATAGCACAGCCAAAATCAGCGCCTCAAAAGAGAGTGGGCGAAAATTTGACAGCAAGGACTGACCCTCTGTATCATTAAATGATAATATTTTTCATTTGCAGGCTGAAATGAGATTCTCAGAGAAAAAGATAGGCGCCACACTGAGACGGCACGGCCATAAGTTCACCCCCCAGCGCTGGGCGGTGATTCAGGCAATCTCCTCCAGCCCGGACCATCTTACCCCTGCTGATATATACGAGAAGGTGCGCCAGGAGCACCCCGATATCGGGCTGGTAACCATTTATCGAACCCTGGCCCTCCTCACCAAGCTGGGACTTATCTGCGAGTTGCACGCTGGAGGCAGCTGCCGCAGTTACACCGCCGCCGACTCAGAGCGCCACCACCACCTGATATGCTCAAACTGCGGGAAGGTCGTTGACTTCAGCGGCTATGACTTTAGCGAATTGGAACGGAGGCTGTCCCGTGAGACTGGCTTCGCCATCGAAGACAACCTGCTTGAATTCACTGGTCTCTGTCAAGCCTGCCGGAAAGAGTAATACGGTAGTTATTTTCTGTCATCAGGTGCAGGGAAAATGCTCAGACGAATAGCCGAAGAGCTAAGACATCATGCCCCATTCACCGCCACTGGTGCCGCTACCGGCATCGCCATCATGCTGATAATAGTCTTCGGTAACACCCTCCCCCAGGTTTCACAGGCTTCCTACACCGTTTTCTACATCCTGCACCCCACCCACATCGCCTTGAGCGCCCTGGTGACCACAGCTATATATAGAAAATACAGCACCAGCAGAACGTGGAGAGCAATTTTAATCGGCTACTTTGGCTCTGTGGGCATAGCTACCCTGAGCGACTCCATAATCCCCTATCTGGGAGAAACCCTCCTCGGTCTGGGAAACAGGGGGATTCACATCGGCTTTATTGAAGAACCGTTGCTGACCATCCCGGCTGCATTTGTGGGCATTGCCATTGCCTATCGGAAACCCACCACCAAGCTCCCCCACTATGGACATGTGCTGTTAAGCACCTGGGCATCACTATTCCACATCATTATGGCACTGGGCGCGACAGTAAGCTGGGTTATACTTCCCATTATTTTCGCATTCTTATTCCTTGCCGTCTGGCTCCCCTGCTGTACCAGCGATATAGTGTTCCCTCTCCTCTTCATCAGGGCTACCCCCAATAAATTAACCACAGATAGAGTTGACAAAGGCAATCACTGTCGCATATGCTAAGTGCCGTAGTTTCAGTTCAGGTCGCTACACACTTGGTTAAATCAGGGCTCCTTGATGTCCTGTGAATCGGCACAGATTCTCTGAATGGTGGATGACCTAACTCTAGCTACCGAATAAATAGAGGAGGGCATCCATGGATTTTCAGGACAAGTCCTTGCAGTGCTCAGACTGCGGCAACAGCTTCACTTTCACTGCTGAGGAACAGCGTTTCTTCCAATCTAAGGGATACACCAATGAGCCGAAGCGCTGTCCATCATGCCGCCAGGCAAGGAAGTCAGAGCGCTATGGAAACGGTGCCTACAGCTCTCAGCGCCAGATGTTCCCAGCGGTATGCGCTGAATGCGGCAAAGAGACCGAAGTACCGTTCCAGCCCCGCGAAGACAGACCGGTGTACTGCAGAGATTGTTACAACAAAGCCAGACCGAGAAGATAATGCTAGTTTGCCCTAAGAGGCAAGGTGCTTTGCCACGCCAGCAGTTTTGATACGGAAAAGTAAAACACCAGACGCCGATCCTCTATTGCGTGCTCAATGCCTAAGGCTCAAATGCTTCCTCAAGGCCTGTCAACCCTCGCAAGGGAGAAGTTGCTACACCACCACCCATAGCCTATAATGCACATAAACCGGCATAAGGAGCTGGCTACGAACCTCTCAGTTCAATTAGCACCAAAACATAAATCGGGCTTGTTACTAGCCAATCCCGTGATGACGGCTTCAGGCACCTTTGGCTATGGGACCGAGTATAGCTGCCTTTTTGATATCCAAAGGCTAGGGGCTATTGTATGCAAAGGAACCACCCTGGAACCCAGGGAGGGCAATCCTCAGCCCAGGGTTGCCGAAACAGCCTGCGGCGTACTCAATTCCATCGGGATGCAGAACATCGGCGTTGACGCTTTGCTCAAGGAAAAGGCACCAATATGGGCAGGTTGGCAGGTGCCGGTTATCGTCAATATCGCCGGCGAAACCGCTGACCATTACGCCCAACTGGCAAGTAAGCTTGACAGGGCAGCCGGAGTCAGTGCTATCGAAGTAAACATCGGCTGCCCTAACCTAAAGGCTGGCGGCATTGAGTTTGGCAGTGAGCCCGGGCTGGCTGCCGAGGTAACCGCAGCCGTCAAAAGAGCCACCTCTCTGCCAGTACTAGTCAAGTTAACCCCACACACCAGCGATATAGCCGAAACCGCCGTATGTGTGGCTGAAGCTGGAGCCGATGCCATCTCAGCCATAAACACCATAAAGGGCATGGTCATTGATATCCCCCGTCGCAAACCCCTGCTGGGCAACATAACCGGAGGGCTCTCCGGACCAGCAATCAAACCAGTGGCACTATATATGGTATATGAGATAGCCAAAGCGGTGGAAATACCGGTTATCGGCTGTGGCGGCATCACCACCGCCAGCGATGCCATAGAGTTCATCATGGCTGGCGCCAGCGCCATCCAGGTAGGCGTCGCCGGCTTCACCAACCCTCGCGTCCACCTTGATGTCCTCGAAGGACTGGAGCAATTTATGAAAAAAGAGGGAATAGAGGACATAGCCGAGCTTACTGGAGTCGCCCGATAGCAGGGGGATATGAGGGTGAAAGAAGAGCAAGCCACCATTACCATTCAAGTCCAGCCTAACGCCAGCCAAAACAAGGTAACGCGCTTTGAGCAAGGGGTGTGTTACCTGAAGATCGCCGCACCCCCCATAAAGGGGAAAGCCAATCAGGAGCTGCTCAAATTCCTCAGCGATACCCTAGGGATAAGCAAGTCCAGCCTGACCATTGAAAAGGGTATGACCAGCAAGAGAAAGCTAATTGCCATCAGGGGCTTAGAGCAAAACGAGGTTATGAGACGACTGGAGCCACAAAGTCGCTTCTGAATAGAGACAAGGAGCTCGCCTGGTTAATCCCTTCACCCTCAAGACTTGCCGACTGGTGCTCTCACCATCAAAACCGGGATGCTACTGGCTCTGAAAACCTTATCGGCGACACTGCCATGAGTCCACCTGCTGACACCGGACCGACCATGGCTCGCCATAATGATAAGGTCAGCTCCGTAATGCTTCGCATTAATCTTGATTATTCATTTTTAGCACCCTCCACCAGCTTCTGCCCGGCAAGGAACGCCTGCCTCAAGGCATCGGGGTGTTTGGCTATAGCCCCCCTCCCATCTACCCCCGGGAATGTTAGTGCTCCAAGGTAAGCGATATTTAGCACCTTGAACCAAGCCCTGACTATAGCCAGTGACGGCTCAAACATATCAGCCAGCTTTAGCCCGCCAACGGAGATAAATAGCCCCTTTCTCTCCCGATTATCGCCCAGTGGCGGCATTTTAAGCACGTATTTCCTCGCCCACCGTGCCTGACAACGGTCAATCATAGCCTTCGTCTGAGCTGAGGGACCCAAAAACTGGAGAGGGGAAGCCAAAACTATACGGTCTGCCTCCTCAAGCTCACGGTAAACCATCTGCATATCATCCTTTATCCGACACTCGCCCTTCTTCAGACAGGCATCACAGTGCTGGCAGGGGGTGATATCGAGGTCGTTAAGGACGATGGTCTTGACTTCAGCCCTCTTGCTGGCAGCACCTTTCATAACCTCAGCCAGCAATAGGTCGGTATTGCCACCCCGCCGCGGGCTACCGGCAATGCCAAGTACTTTCAATCCTTTCCCTCTTCAATATGGCTCAGCATCTCCTTCTCCCTCGCCGACATGACGCGCTTAAGCTCCGGCTTCTCATCCCCATACCCCAGCAGATGAAGCACACCGTGAATGATGAGGATGGTCAGCTCTCTTTCCATAGAATGCCCATGCTCCTCAGCCTGTACCTGCGCCTGGGGATAGGAAATAATCACCTCTCCGAGATGCTGCACTCCGTCAGGGGGCGGAACAAAAGAGGTACGGTCTTCTTCGCCACCCAGCATGTAAAAGGCGATTACGTCGGTGGGCCTGTCTCTCCCTAAATAGATTCGATTCAGCTCCCGCACCCTCTCCCCGGTGGCGATAACCAAACTCATCTCCACAGTAGAATCGACATCCTGAGCCACCAGGACCTGCTCAGCTACCATCCGCAGCCACCTCGGCTCAGGGCATCCCTTAATCCCCTCATCAATTAAGACATCAATCTCCATATATGACTCATATTAGCATAGCCAGCGCATTTATAAAATACGGCAAACATGCTACAATATGATGTCCAAATCACCATTGGCTCGCAGAAATGGGGAGGGGTCGCATAGTGGTCTAGTGCGGGCGCCTGCTAAGCGCTTTCCCTGGGAAACCGGGGACGAGGGTTCGAATCCCTCCCCCTCCGCCAAAAGATGTAACGCGCCCCTGTAAGGGGCCTATTTTAATATCAGGAGAAATCATGCCTCAATATTATATCTGGACTATAGGCTGCCAGATGAACAAGGCAGAATCGGAGCGACTCGGCAGCTATCTGGAGCAACACGGATATCAGGCTACAGCCGCCGATGAGGCCGACCTAATTGTGGTTAATAGCTGCGTGGTTCGCCAGCATGCTGAGAACAAAGTCCTCAATAAGATTAACGCCCTCAAACAGTTAAAAGGGTCACGCCCACAGCTAACCATTGCCGTTACCGGCTGTCTGGTAAACTCCAGGGTTGACCAGCTCAGGACAAGCCTGCCCCAGGTTGACTATTTCTTCAAGCCGGGAGAATGCCCGCCCTGGCTGGAAACAGAGGACGGATTTCATACCATAACACCCCTACACCCCTCGCCCACCACCTTCGTGCCCATCATCCAAGGTTGCGATAACTTCTGCACCTACTGCATCGTTCCCTACCGCCGGGGTCGGGAAAGGAGCCGTCCCGTAGCCGAAATAGTCTGCGAGGTTAGAGAGTTGGTACAACGCGGGACAAAAGAGGTCACCCTGCTGGGGCAAAATGTGGACTCATACGGGCATGACCTGCCCCACCAGCCAAGCCTGGCCGACCTGTTATGCCAGCTTAATACTATAGCCGGGCTGGCCCGTATCCGCTTCCTGACCAACCACCCCAAGGACATGAGCCCACAGCTCATTGAGGCGATAGCTCGTCTGGATAAGGTCTGCGAGCATATAAGCCTCCCCGTTCAATCAGGCAACAATGATATCCTGCAAGCAATGAGGCGAGGCTACACCGCAGAAAACTACCGCCACCTGATTGGACAGATACGCAACAAGATAGCGGGGGTAGCCCTGAGCACCGATGTCATCGTCGGCTTCCCCTCGGAAACAAAGGAGCAGTTCCAGGATACCTTCAACCTACTCTCCGAGCTGAGGTTTGATACCGTTCATGTCGCAGTCTACTCACCAAGGTCGGGGACCATTGCCTCCAGGGAATTCGAGGATAACGTCCCTATGGCAGAAAAACAGGAGCGCTTGAACATGATTGAGCAGCTACAGGAGAATACCGCTACCGAAATCAACCGCCAGCTATTGGGCAAGACGGTTGAGGTGCTGGTAGAGGGGAAGAAAAAGGGTAAGTGGCAGGGTCGCACCCGAACCGATAAGCTGGTATTCTTCATTGACAGCACCGATTGCCTGGGGCGACTGGTAAATATTAGAATTGATAAGCCCAGCCCCTGGTCACTGCAAGGCGAGTTAGTTAAATGAGCAATCTATCCGATGAACAGATTGATAGCATTATCGGCCTCGCTCTGGCCGAGGATATCAGCCACGGTGATATCACCAGCGAGGGACTGATACCGCCCCAGCTTGAGGGGAAGGCATCCATACTGGCTAAAGGGGAGGGGATAATCGCCGGGAGTGAGGTGGCCAGGCGGGTATTCCTTAAGGTTGACCCATCGCTTAAGGTCGAAGTGCTCATTAAAGATGGGGCCAGGGTTAAACCAGGCAACATATTAGCCACCGTCTCCGGCAAGGTGATAAGCATTCTCAAAGCTGAGCGGACAGCGCTCAACTTCCTCCAGAGGCTCAGCGGTATCGCCACCCAGACAGCCCGATATGTGGCCGAAATCAAGGGGCTCAAGGCAAAAATCACCGACACCCGCAAAACCACCCCCGGACTCAGGTTGCTGGAGAAGTATGCGGTGCGCACTGGCGGGGGACACAACCACCGCCTCCATCTGGGCGATGGCATCTTGATTAAGGACAACCACCTGACCGCCCTGCGCGCCCTGGGTATGAAGATAACAGGTATTATCGCTAAGGCTAAACAGAATGCCATTCAAGAGGCAACGGTTGAGATTGAGGTCACCACTATCCAGGAAGCCATGGAAGCTGCCGAGGCTGGGGCTGATATCCTTATGCTGGATAACATGAGCCCCGAGGAAATACGCCAGGTAGTGGACTCAATTCCAAGTCGGGTCACGACCGAGGCCTCAGGGGGTATTACCCTGGACAATGTCCGGAAGGTAGCTATGACCGGGGTCGATGTTATCTCAATCGGTGCCCTCACCCACTCCGTCAAAACCCTGGACATCAGCCTTGAGCTTGAGCCGCAGGCACTCAAACTCCCCTAGAGCATCTCGCCAAATGCGAGCCCGTGGGCAGCAAGCAGAGATGTATCCGCCAAGATACGAGAAGTAGTATCATCGGCAATCACCCGCCCCTGGTCAAGAACAATAGTCCGAGAGCATAAAGCACGAACCAGCTCTAGGTCATGGGCGGCAACTATCTTAGCCATGGGTAACTCTTTGAGCAAGTCGAGGAGAGACCACTTACTCCGTGGGTCAAGGTTGCTCGTCGGTTCATCAAGTACCAGAATCTCCGGGTTCATTGACAGGACGGTAGCTATGGCGATGCGTTTCTTCTCACCGACACTGAGGTGATGCGGTGAGCGCTGCTCATAGCCACCCATCCCTACCCAGTTAAGGGCTTTGGTTACGCGCTGCCTGACCTCGGTCTCGGAGTAACCCATGTTTATCGGACCAAAGGCAACATCGTCAAAGACGGTAGGGGAGAACAACTGGTCATCAGGATTTTGGAATACCAATCCCACCTTGCTTCTAACCCACCTCAAGTTTTTATCATCAACCGGCCTATCGAATACTTTCACCATCCCGTTACTACGCAGGATGCCATTCAGATGAAGAAGCAGGGTAGATTTACCAGCACCATTGGGGCCAATGAATGCCACTGCCTCCCCCTGGTATATGGTCAGGTTGACATCAGCCAGTGCCTGCTGACCATCTGGATACCGGAAGGAAAGTCTATCAATCCTTACCGCCTCTTCCATATTTTCCCCTCCACTGTTTAATATAGCGGGTTAAACACGCTGGTCAAGATAAGAACCAGACTAAAGCCTATGCCGAAGCAGGCATCTGCTCTCCTGAAGTTCAAACAATCCAGGGTACGGCTCTGCCCATCAAAGCCACGAGCCAGCATAGCTGCATAAACCCGCTCGCCTCTCTCATAACTACGAATAAAAAGGGTGCCTATCATATTACCGATAGTACGAATATGCCACAGGCGCCTGCCCCCGAAATTGCGACTATCCCTCGCCTGCTTCATCCGCATCACCTCATCCACCAGCACAAAGATATAGCGATACATAAACGATAGGATCATCACCATCACTCTGGGCATCCGCAATCGCTCCAAGCCCCTGAGAAGAACGGTTAGTTTGGTGGTTGAGGTCAGCCAGATTAAACTGAGAATTGACAGCCATGCCTTAATTAAAATGTTCCACAGAACTTGAAGGCCACTATAG
The DNA here is from genome assembly GCA_964496725.1 of uncultured Dehalococcoidales bacterium. GTDB lineage: Bacteria > Chloroflexota > Dehalococcoidia > Dehalococcoidales > E44-bin46 > JAZGHN01. Next base: position 37,824 of record CAZCAS010000001.1, on the reverse strand, counting down.
GTAACCGTTACCTGCCATAGCCAGATATTGTAACTGCCAGCTACCTCTCCCTCTTTAAAGAAGGGTATAAAGATAGCAATCACCAACACAAAGGGCATAATTACTAGGGACCGCCTCAGAACATAAAAGAATGGCACCTTGGAGAGAAGAAGCAGAATAGCAACGAGGAGGAAGTATAAAGCAAATGCCTGCCATCGCCCCGGCGAGGTCAGTGCTACCGCCACGATAAAAACGAGGGTGCTAACAAACTTGGTGCGCGGGTCAAGCCTATGAATAAAGCTGTCCCGGTCGCTATACTGGTCAATAAAACTATGTCTCAACGTGCCACCTTCTGTAAACAGACCTTATGTAGCTGGTTTCTTCTTCCTTGATTTGATAAGCCAAGCCACACCATATACCACCCCGAATAGCACAGCAGTACCGAGTAGTCCAGCTACTATTGTCGCCAGCGCCTCATTCCCTATGCCAGGGAAGACATAGCCAGCAATAACCTGGAAGGGCGCTTCCTTCGCCAGCGCAATAAAACCCTTATCCTCAGCCACCCTCTCCAGTCCGTCAGGCGAAGACGAGGCTAATGGGGCAAAACAGGCTACTGCTAAACAGGCCAGCAATCCGATTAGCCACCATTTCGATTTCACTTGTCAAACCTCCTGCTTTCTAGGTTGTAGCTGTAGTAGGTCAGCCCTGGTTGCCATCACCAACCTAAGTACCCCCACGGTAATCGCCCCTTCACCGAGACCGATGAGGGCATGAAAGCCAGCCATAACAGGCACTACCACCCTCATTGGTGATACCCCTGACACAGCCAACTCAACGGCACAGGCAAGGGACGCTAGAAACACTGAAACCCAGGCTCCAGCAAAGCTGCCCACCAGCTTACCCTTTCTATCATCGCCTAATACTGAGCAAACTAAACGGTAAGTATAATAAGCGCTGAAGCTGGCGATTAGGCCCATATTCAATATGTTTGCCCCCAGAGCCAGTAACCCACCATCCTGAAAGATAAGGCTCTGAGCGATAAGCACGCAACTCATTATCAGCACTGCTGCCCACGGGCCAAGCAATATTGCTGCCAGCGCAGCCCCGATAACATGTCCCGAGGTGCCGCCAGCTATGGGGAAATTGAGCATCTGAGCCGCAAAAATGAAAGCTGCCAGCACCCCCATCAGTGGCACCTGCTTTTCCTTCAGCCTTTTACTGGTGATTCTTACCGCATTACCCACACCCCCAGCTGCTACCGCACCGGTACCTGCTAGGGTAGCAGCGTTGAGAAAACCATCTGGAATGTGCATAACACGCCTCCTCTCTGATTAGTTGCTTTTAGACGCACCTGCGACAATATGCAACAACAGTTCAAAATTTTTACTCTCTACAGTTTGCGCAACGACCAAAAATAGCCAAGTGCTTCAAATCGGCAATAAACTTATAATCGCGGAGCAAGGTATCCTTCAACGGGAACAACGCTGCTTCGTCAAGGTCAATTGTTGCTCCACATTCCTGACAAACCAGGTGATGGTGATGGCCTTTGTCCACGGGATGGTACCTAACCCGGCCCTCCCCGAGGTCGGTCTCGGTTACCAGTCCGAGTCGCTTGAGCAGTTCCAGAGTACGATAAACCGTTGAGATATTAACATGAGGGTATTTAGCCACCACCTGGGCATAGATTTCCTCAGCACTAATGTGGCTGTCGCTACCTTCGATAGCTGACAGAATCATCATCCGCTGAGGTGTCAGCCGATAGCCTAACTCGCTCAGCCGGTGAACCACATCTCTAGACTGTGTCATTTAACCCGCACCTAACTAAACATTTTATAGCAAATACTGATTAATCGCAACCATTTGTATTTAAGAATAGTTTCGGTAAAACAGCCCTTAAAATTTCTCCCTGCTATCTAGGAGTACGGTTACCGGACCGTCGTTATGGATTTCCACCTGCATGTACTGCTGAAACCGCCCCGTTTCCACCTTTAATCCGGTGGCACGAACCTGCTCTACAAACTGCTGGAATAATCCTTCAGCCTGCGCTGGTGGGGCAGCCTCAACAAAACTGGGACGGCGCCCCTTTCTAGTATCAGCCAACAGGGTAAACTGGCTCACCACCAATAGCTCGCCCTTGATATCCAGTGCCGAAAGGTTAAATCTGCCAGCGTCGTCAGGGAAAATACGCAGGTTGACAACCTTTTGGGCCAGATAGGTTACATCCCGCTCCGTATCATCGCCGGCTACGCCGACCAAGACCACCAACCCCCGACCTATCCTCCCCACCACCTCTCCACCAATACCGACCGAGGCCCCGGTGACGCGCTGGAGCAGGGCCTTCACTCCCTACTTCCTCCCTCGCCTCTTCCTGTCCGACACCCCCTTATCACCCACCTCAGGCAAGCTACTCTGACGATTATCAGTGACATAAAAGCCGCTTCCCTTAAATATAACGGGAACGGAGTGAATGACACGCTGCGCCTTGCTTTGACACTTGGGACACGCCGCTACCGGCTCTTCATCAAACCGCTGTTTTCTCTCAAAATTAAAATGACATTCATTACACTCATACTCATAGATGGGCATCTCTCACCCCTCCGGTTCATCCAAAATTTTGCCCTGAGTCAGGACTTTTTCTTAATTTTAATGCTAACGTCTTTAGGTAAGGCAAACCCCAGCTCCGCTTCAACCGCCTTAAGAATAGCCACAGGGATGGGGCAACTAATATGTTTCATATCAAGCACCGCATCCTGATAATCAGTATAGGTTTTCCCCTGCTTCTTCAACAGGCTAAACCAATCCACCTCCTCCAGTAACTCGCCTGCCTTAACCGCATACTCGCAATCGCTGGTGACAGTAACTCGAGCTGTGTGGTCAGATGTAGCGGCAACCTCTATGGTAGCAGGAAAGCCGCAGATACCAGGGGCGACATCTACCTCAGTAGTCATCTAACTATTAGAACTCGCTTTTCGCTAAATCTTACCTTAAAATGTTCGTTTGTTCAATGGTCTCAGCCACCACAAACAGAGAGCCGGTCACACAGATAAGGTCTCTGGCACCAGCGAGACCCCTCGCTAGTGCCAGCGCCTCAGGGATATTCTCCGCCGCCTGGGCTTCTACGCCATGCCTGCTGAATGCAGCTATAAGCTTTTCCAGTGCCATCGCCCTCGGATGACGCGAGCGGGTGACAATCACCTTATCAAACAGGGGCACTAATTCTGATATTATGCCATCAACATCTTTATCAAACGATATCCCTATAACCAGGATGGCTCGGTCAAAGTCAAAATACTGAGCCAGGGACTCCCTCAGCCGCCGAGCTGAGTCAGGGTTATGAGCGCCATCAACTACCAGCAGCGGGTCCCGGCCGAGAATCTGGAACCGACCCGCCCAGTTCGCTCGCGCCAGACCATCAATAATGCTATCCCGTGATACATGGAATCCCCTCGCCACCAAGACCTCCAGCGCCGCTACGGCGGTAGCGGCATTCCCCAGCTGGTATTGACCAAGGAGGGGGATGGATAGTTTATAGCTATCTAGCCTTCCCTTGACCTCAAGCGACTGCCTTTTCTCATCAAAACCGCGGCTTTGCCAGATAACATCCCTGCCTACTCTGACCAGTTCCGCCCCTTGATGATGACAAACCCCTTCTATCACCCGGACGACCTCATCAGGCTGAGAGGAAAGGACCACCACACAACCGGGCTTAATAATCCCCGCCTTCTCCGTGGCAATCTCGGTTAACGTATTGCCCAGCACCTCAGTGTGGTCAAAGCTAATCGAGGTGATAACGGCGATCTCAGGCTGCTTAATTATATTGGTGGCATCATATTTCCCCCCCAACCCCACCTCCAGTACCTGAAAATCAACCCCCCTGAGCTTAAAGTAAGTGAAGGCTAGCGCCGTTAACAACTCGAAGGTGGTCAGCTCCCCATAGGTAGCCTTCTGGTTCACCGCCTCAACCTCAGGCCTGAGCCTCTTCACCACCGAAACAAGCTCTCCCTCCGTAATCAACTCCCCATCAACCCTGAACCGCTCCCTCAGGGTATTAAGGTGGGGCGAGGTGTAGAGTCCGGTGGTGTAACCTGATACGGTAAGGGCTGAGGCCATCATGGCAGCGGTACTGCCCTTCCCCTTAGTGCCACCGATATGAACTGACCTAGCTCCAAGATGCGGATTCCCCAAGCGAGCCAGCAGTTCCTCAACACGCCTCAAATCGTAAAAGGCGGGGTCGTGGGGCATGGGCATCTTCTCATAGTCGGTATAGCTATCAATGTAATCCAGGGTCTGTTTATAATCCATCTGCCTACCCTTACTTTACTGCAAGTGGGCAAAAAGTTATTATTAGACTAAAAGCGATATATTCTACCACTTTAGGCTAATCAATAGCGACTGACAATTTTATCACAGGGGATGAAGTGAATTTTATTGAAAAACTGGCGAATGCCACTCACAAGAATAAGAGCCTGCTCTGTGTTGGGCTAGACCCCGACCCAAAGCTGATGCCCAAGAACACAGGCGTCTTCGAATTCAACCGGGCGATTATTGAGGCTACCTCCGACCTAGTCTGCGCCTACAAACTGAACCTCGCCTTCTATGAAGCCCTGGATGATGGGCTGGATGCCCTGAAGCGCACCATTAAGTGCATACCAAGGGACATCCCTGTTATTGGAGACGCCAAACGGGGCGATATCGGCAATACCGCCGAAGCCTATGCCCGGGCCATCTTCACCAACCTCAACTGCGATGCCACCACAGTGAACCCCTATCTGGGTTTCGACTCCATAGAGCCTTTCATCCAGTACAAAGATAAAGGGGTATTCATCCTCTGCCGGACATCAAACGCTGGTGCCGTGGACTTCCAATCCCTCCACTGTGAGACGGAATCCGGCCATCGCCCCCTGTTTGAGCTGGTAGCTCTCAAAGCCAAGGAGTGGAATAAATACGGCAACATCGGGCTGGTGGTGGGCGCTACCTATCCTGAGGAGCTAAAGCTGATTCGAAACGCTCACCCCGATATGCCCCTCCTGATACCAGGCATCGGCGCCCAGGGAGGAGACCTGACCGCAGCGGTCCGCTACGGGGTCGATGCCAACGGGGAGAAGGCTATCTTCAATTCATCACGGCAGATTATATATGCCTCACAGGAAGACTTTGCTCAGGCAGCGCGTCGCGTCGCCTCATCACTGAGAGAACAGATCAACCAACATCAATGAGGAGGGCAGGACAACGGTAAAAAACTTTGCCATCGCTAAGGGAAAAGAGGACAGGGTAGAGCTAAAGGCAGTCGCCCAGCTCGAAGGGAAGGTGCTGGAAGACGAGGGCTTTGTCTTTGGAATCTGGCTCCTGGAGAATGCCTCCACCCCCTTCTTGAAAGGATTGGCCAGGGTGATGGATGAGGCGGAGATAAGGAAAAAGGTAGGACTGGGGTATTAGCCACCCAGTAGAGCCTGCTACGTCTTCGCCCTCCCCAAGCATAGGAACTGACCCCTTACTTCCAGAGGAGAATAATGGCCCGCCGAATTATGCACGTTGACCTTGATGCCTTCTTTGTCTCAGTGGAGCAGGCGGAAAACCCTGAGCTTAAAGGTAAGCCGGCAGTGGTCGGTGGTAAGCCTGACCGACGAGGCGTGGTTGCCTCCGCCTCATATGAAGCGCGAGCCTTCGGCTTACACGCCGGTATGCCCCTCACCACCGCCTCCCGCCTCTGCCCTCAAGCCATCTTCATTGAGGGCAGCTTCCACAAATATCGCATTGCTTCACAGAGGTTTATGGATATTTTGGCTGATTTTTCACCCTTCCTTGAGCCAGCCGGTGGGTCTTGATGAAGCCTATCTGGATATAACCGGCTTCGAATCTATACATGGCTCCAGTCACCAGATGGCGAGGGCGATAAAAAGGCGAATTAAGGATGAACTGGGGCTTTGTGTATCAGTGGGTATCGCCAACTGCAAGGTGGTGGCAAAGGTCGCCTCCGAATTATCCAAGCCGGATGGGCTACTGGAGGTGGCTGCCGGAGAGGAGCACTCCTTCCTGGCACCGCTACCCGTAGCCGAATTGCCCGGAGTGGGCAAAAAGGCAGAACGAATTTTAAAAGGCTTAGGCATCAATACTATAGAGAAGAACTATCTATTACGCCGCTAACCACCCTTAAAAGCCATTTTGGCGTCTCTGGTGAGATTTTGCGGCGCTACGCTAGCGGCATTGATGACAGAAAAGTAGCACCCCCTGCCGTCGCCAAGTCCGTCAGCCACGAAACCACCTTCGGCAAGGATACCAGAGACCTCCCTTTGCTGATGGCAACACTGCGCTTTCTCAGCGAGCGGGTCGGCAGCAAGCTGCGCCAGCAAGGTAAACAAGCTAGGTGCGTAACCCTGAAACTGAGATATGCCGACTTCACCACCATCACCCGCCGCCACACCCTCCAGCAAAGCAGCGACAGCGACCAGACCATCTTTGATACCGGGGTAAAGCTATTAAAGAGAGCACCGTCTCAAGAAAAGCAAAAGATTCGCCTCATCGGCATCGGGGTGTCGCACCTGACTGAGCCAGGGAGGCAACTGGACATGCTGGACTCGTCGGCGCAGCGGCTGGGGCGGCTAAATGAAGCTATTGACCGCATCCGCAAAAAGTATGGCTTCGCCGCCATCCAGACAGGGAGAACCCTGCCATTAAAGGATATCTTCCCCACGTAAACGACTCCCGGCTAAGCACACCGATGTTTTAAAGTGGTATAATATATACCAAGTTACCTTTAATAGAGGTGTTACCATGTGGGAATTGTTCGTGGTTAATAGGATGTGGGTATTAGTTGCAGGCATCGTCAGCTTTATTGTCGCCTATTCTGTCAAGGAGCGGATTGCCCGAGCCACAGAAAAGGCTGTGGCCAAGCGATGGCACACGCGAGCGAAAGTCGCCCGGAAAATAGTTGGCTGGATCATCATCGGCACTGCGGGGGGGCTTCTCTCCCTGGCTATAGCGGCATTTATCATCAAGTACTACGGCATGGATATTCAGCCATTTCTAAAAGCGGTACGGAGCTGGCTCCGGGTCCACAGCATTCCTATTGCCATCATCGCCGTGCCGGCATACGCAGCATACAGAGTAGTCAGGGCAACATTACCTCTAATGATAGGGAGATTTGTTGCTATAAGAGGAAAAAGGCGTGAAACCAAGGAGCGGATGACCAAAAGGACGCAAACACTGGGTGCCGTCCTTACCGCTACTATCGGAGTAATTATAGCTATAGTTGCCACCTTTATGATACTTGCTGAGATAGGGATAAATATTACCCCCCTCCTCGCCGGGGCAGGCATTGCCGGCATAGCCATCGGCTTTGGTGCTCAGAGCATGGTAAAGGACCTAATTTCTGGCTTTTTTATTATCATTGAGAACCAGTATGATGTCGGCGATGTTATCAAGGTTAACAACCAGATAGCTGGCGGGGTGGAAGGGCTTAATCTGAGGAGAACCTCGCTCAGAGACCTGGATGGTATCCTCCATATTATCCCCAACGGCGAAATCAGAATGGCCAGCAACCTCACCAAGTTGTGGTCCAGGGTTCACCTGGATATAGGCGTAGCCTATAAAGAAGACCTGGACAGGGTAATGGCGGTGATAAAGAGAACATGGGAAGAATTAGCCGAAGACCCCGATTGGGGTCCGCTCCTTATCTCAAAAACACCCTGGCTTCTCCGGGTGGACGAGTTTGGAGACTCAGGGATTATCATTAAAGTGGTAGGTGAGTCAGAGCCTGGTCAACACTGGAATCTCATGGGTGAACTGAGGAGAAGAATCAAGAGGGTCTTCGATGAGGAAGGGATAGAAATCCCCTGGCCCCATGTCAAGCTTTATTTTGGCGAGAGCAAGACCAGCGGAGGCCCAACCTGTAAAGCGTGCTCCCAGGTCAACCCTCCCGGCAGTAGCTTCTGCTCCAACTGTGGCGCCAGCTTGGGCTCTCAGTAAGCATCTTGTTTTCTCCGCCAACAATAGCTATAATTAGCTTTAATTTAAGAGAGGAGATGTGAAAATTGCCTTCATATGCCTACTTCCACAAGCAGTTTGTCCCTCTATCTGAAGCTAAGATAGGAATTATGACCCACTGCCTTCACTACGGCACTGCCATTTTTGAAGGCATCAGGGGCAACTGGAACAGTGAACAAGAGCAGCTTTACCTGTTCCGACTTAAAGAACACTATCAACGAATGCACCAGGGCTGCCGCCTGTTAAATATCGACCTGCCCCATACCCTTGATGAGCTATGTCAGATAACAGTTGAGATGGTAGAAAGGTGCGGCTTCACAGAAGACATATATATAAGGCCCCTGGCCTACAAGGGCTCTGAGTCCCTGGGTCTCCGCCTTCATGGTTTGGAAGACGACTTCCTGGTCTTCGCTATCCCCTGGGGGCCATACTTGGATATGGATAAGGCCAGATGCATAGTCTCTTCATGGCGACGCCCTGATGACAATGTGATTCCGCCTCAAGCCAAGATCACCGGCCTTTATATCAATAACTCCCTGGCTAAAACCGAAGCCATAAGCGGTGGCTTCGATGAGGCGATTATGCTCGCCCCAGATGGCTATGTCTCTGAAGGGACTGGCGAGAATATCTTCTTAGTCATAGATGACAAATTAGTTACCCCGGCGAGCTACAATAACACCTTGATGGGCGTTACTCGTGATACGGTAATAAAGCTAGCACAAAACGAACTGGGCATAGAAACCATAGAGAGACCAGTTGACCGCAGCGAGCTTTATACGGCTAAAGAATGCTTCTTTACCGGCACCGCCGCCCACATAACCCCAATCGCTGAAATAGACCACCGCAAGATAGACGACGGTGAAGTTGGCGAACTCACCCAAAAATTACAACAAATCTACTTCGACGTAATCCGGGGGAAAAACCCCAAATACCTCGAGTGGTGCACTCCGGTCTATAAGAAGTAGGCCAAGATGCTGATGAGGGGGGAAGCTACTCTTTATCTACGCCCACCCCTAACGACTTCAACAGGCACCTGATGCGGCAACCCTCCTCCAGCGCAGTGGTATAGCTGTAGGCCTCCTCCAGCAATTGGCCAATGGCGAAACTGCCATGCCCGTGAACCATAACAATCCGGCGCTTCTTCAACGCGCGGGCGATGATGTCAGCCAAACCCCCCGGCTTCACTTCCATATTCCACCCCAGGACTGGAACCTCGCCTATCATAGACCGCCCCTCAGCGTTACTGGGCACAATCTCGGTCTCAATTAACGACAGGGCAATGGCATGAGGCGGATGGGCGTGAACAATGGCTAATGCCGGAGTCTGCTGATAAATAGCGCGATGGACAGCTAATTCGTTTGAGGCAAGCGGTGTAGAGCGGTCATTTTTAGTTATCCCGGTCTCTATCAAATCGGCTTCCTGCAAACAGCCAAGCATGCTGCCACGGCGGGTAATAATTAACCGGTCTCCCAGCCTGATACTGAGGTTTCCACCATAGGAAGAAATCAGCCCCTGCGTAAAAAGGTCACGGCCTAAAGCCTGAAACTGAGATAAGATCATAAATCGCCCTTTCGAGAGCCCGCTTTATCCCCCGAGAGGATAACTATACTAATTGCCTAATAACGGCAATAACCCTGCCTTGAATCTCAACACTATCAGGGCCAACATACATCGGCCGCATCTGGCTATTTGCTGGCTGGAGTCGAACGCGCCCCTTCTCAGCGTAAAACTTCTTCAGCGTCGCCTCCCTTTCCGCCTTAAGCCATATGGCTGCCATCTCCCCATTCTCCACCCAATTCACATACTCCATCAAGACAAAATCGCCATCATTAACCAGGGCATCCACCATTGAAGTGCCCTTCACCTTTAGAGCATAAACCCCCGCCCTTCCCCGGGTCAAATCTTTGGTCACCTCCAGAACATCCGAAGAAGCAGTGACATCCCAGGTATCGGGAGCGGGCACAGGTATCGGCTTCCCAGCCGCCACCTGACCAATAATAGGTATCTGAACTCGCCCTCCCAGGCCAGGGGAATGACCGACTAGCTCAATACCACGCGATACCTCGCGGCGACGGCGAATATAGCCCTCCCTCTCCAATATCTTGAGGTTATAATCAACTACTGAGGTCGAGCTAATTCTACACCCCCTTACTATATCCCTGATAGTGGGTGGATAACCCTCCTCATCCCAGAAGCGGCGGATAAAATCAATAATTTGTTGCTGCCTAGATGATAACGCCTTCATCTATCACCCCACGAACCACTACTTCACATATGAAGAACATCTGTTCTATAAAACTCTACCCTAAAAGAACTCTGTTGTCAATACTCGAACTGAATTATTCAGCAGCAGCCGAACTCAAGGCCGCATTGAGCTTCCTCATTAACCGTGCCTTGCGTCGGGCAGCGTTATTGAGGCGGATTATCCCATCCTCAGCTGCCTTATCAAGAGAGCGGATGGCAACTGACACCGCCTCCCGAGCCGCCTCAAGTTCGCCTGAGAAGATAAGTTTCTCTGCTTTAGTGACGTGAGTCTTACACTCGCTAAGAACAGACTTATTTCTCAGGTGCCTCCTTTCAGCTACACGCACCTGCTTTTGAGCCGATTTAGTAGTTGGCAATATTTTCCCCTTTCCTCAGTTTGATTTATCAGTTTTTATCGTGGACTCATCCCCCACCCTGGAAACACCTGTCACCCCCCGAAGTCCCTCAATTCTTCCTAATAGCCGACTTAACTGAGCCAAGCCCTTCATCTCCAAAGTAAAATATACGGTAACGGCGTGGTCCTCGTGCTGGACAACATTCATGGTCACTATATTGATTTTCTCCTCAGCCACAATGGTGCTAAGGTCACGAACCAACCCTAACCTATCCCAGGCGTCAACCTGAATATTGACCGGGTACAGTCCGTCAGACTTCCCCCAATCCACCGGAATCAGCCTCTCCTTTTCAGCCTCATTAATGATATTATAGCAATCCTGGCGATGGACAGTCACACCCCGTCCGCGGGTAATATAGCCAACAATCTTATCACCGGGAACAGGATGGCAACAATTGGCTAAGTGGGTAACCATATCACCCACGCCCAGAACCTGAACCGCCGATAGTGGTGGCTTGGGTGGCGCAGTTCCGGCTACCCCGGTAGGTCGCTCCTGCTGGGTAGCTAACCTCGAGGCAATCTGATGAGTAGTAATACCACCGTAACCAATAGCCGCCAGAAAATCGTCAACGCTATCACACTTGAATAGCTTAGCCAACTCCTCCCGGTCGCCGAGTTTTATCCCCAATCGCCGCATATCCCTGTCTAAAAGCTCCCGGCCCCGCTCAATATTCTCCGCCCGCTCCCGCTTCTTAAACCACTGCCTTACCTTCTCCCTGGCGTGGGAGGTCCTGATATAGCCCAGCTGGGGATTGAGCCAATCACGGCTCGGTCCTTTTTCTCCCCTAGCCGACATAATTTCAACCACATCACCATTCTTGAGCTGATAATCAAGGGACATCAGCCTACCATTCACCTTTGCCCCAATACATCGGTGCCCCAGCTCAGTGTGAATCCGATAGGCAAGGTCAAGGGGAGTAGAACCCTTGGGCAAGTCCTTTATCTCCCCCCTGGGAGTGAAGACAAAAACCTCGTCAATGAATATATCGGTTTTGACCGACTCCAAAAACTCTTCAGCTCCACTGAGCTCCCGGTGCCACTCAATTAACTGGCGCAGCCACCCTATCCTTTCCTCAAAGCGTATGTCCTCTTTCTCACCCTCCTTATAGCGCCAGTGAGCAGCTATCCCATATTCAGCAACATGGTGCATCTCATTGGTGCGAACCTGTATCTCCAGAGGAGTGGCGCCATACATTACGGCGGTATGTAAGGACTGATATCCATTCGGCTTAGGGTTGGCGATAAAGTCATTAAACTCCTCAGGCAGCGGGCGCCATAAACTATGGATAACACCCACCGCAGCATAACAATCAGGCAGAGTATTAACCAATACCCGAAGGGCGAGAAGGTCGTGGATATCATCGAAATCCTTGCCTAAAGCAGAATATTTTTCCATCTTCTGGTATATGCTGTAAATATGCTTGGGCCTGCCCGATACCTCAGCCTTTAGACCCACCCTTTTGAACTCGTCCTCCAAAATCCGCACTACCCGAGCTACGAATTCCTCCCGCTGAGTGCGTCGAGCAGCAACCAGTTTAACAATATGACGATACTTCCTTGCCTCCAGATAACGGAAGGATAAATCCTCTAATTGCCACTTTAGCTCCGATATCCCCAGGCGATGAGCCAGGGGAGCATATATCTCTAAAGTCTCCTGAGCGATGCTATGTCGCTTTTCTGATGACAGGGCGCCCAAGGTAGACATATTATGCAGCCTATCAGCCAGCTTGATAAACACCACGCGGAGGTCCTCAGCCATAGCCACCAGCATCTTCCTCAGATTCTCCAGCTGCAGCTCAGTTGCCGCCTCCCCCCTCCCCGACCGAGAAAGCTTGCCCAGCTTGGTGGTGCCATCAACCAGTTTGGCTACCTCTGCGCCGAACTTAGCCTCAATTTCCGCGATGGGTATCGCGCAATTCTCAGGAACATCGTGCAGCAAAGCAGCAGCCAGAGAGGCAGCATCAAGCTGCAATTCAGCCAGAGTCAGCGCAGCCTGTAACGGATGCTCCACATAGGGTCCGCCTGATTTACGCATCTGCCCCTCGTGCGCCTCAGCGGCAAACTTGTAGGCCTGCTCCACCAAAGCTATCTTGTCTGGCTCAAGATAGCCCCGGGCTTTCTCCATAAGCTGACTATAACTATCCACCCGTCCCCCAATAGCTGGAATTACATGCAAGTATAACGCAACGAAACAGGCGAGAGCAAATTCAATCCCGTCTTTACAAGTCAAGGGTTATACGGTATTCTAGCTTAAAACATCCAGAAACCTGTCAAAAGGGAGGCTAGATTGTATCGGGCACCACGCGGAACCTCAGACATCTTACCACAGGAACAACCATACTGGCGCTATATAGAGCAAAAGGCGGCGCATATCTGCCAGCTCTATGGCTATGAGCGCATTGACCTCCCTGCTTTTGAGGACACCATGCTTTTCTCCCGCAGTATCGGGGAGGGCACAGATATCGTAGAAAAAGAAATGTATACCTTTGAAGACAAAGGCGGAAATAAAATAACCCTCAGACCAGAGGGAACAGCGCCAGTGTGCCGCGCCTACTTAGAACACGGAATGCACAATCTGCCCCAGCCGGTAAAGCTGTACTACATTGCCTCCATCTTTAGATACGAAAGGCCTCAGGCAGGAAGATACCGCCAGCACTATCAGTTCGGCTGCGAGGCTATCGGGGAGGCTGACCCTGCCCTGGACGCCGAGGTCATTAACATGGCATGGCAATTCTTCTCTTCTCTGAACCTTGGTCATTTATCACTAATCATAAATAGCATCGGTTGTAAAAAATGCCGACCTTCATATCTAGCCGCCTTGAAGGATTATTGCGCCGACCACACTGCCAATCTATGTTCGGATTGCAAGACCAGGCTAAAGAGAAACCCTCTCCGCCTCCTTGATTGTAAAAAGCCCCAGTGCCGCCGAGTAGCTCACTCCGCCCCAAAGAGCCCCGACTACCTCTGCCCACAATGTGATGAGCACTTCAACCAGCTAAAGAGATACCTGGGACTACTTGGACTTCCCTTTGAACTGAACCATTGCCTGGCCCGTGGGCTGGACTACTATACCCGGACAGTATTTGAGATTCAGCCTGAGGCAGAAGGAGCCCAGAGTACTCTCGGCGGTGGGGGACGATACGACGACCTGATTGAGGAACTTGGTGGTAAGCCCACCCCGGCCATCGGCTTCGCCTCCGGTATGGAGCGGATGGTCCTCAACCTGAAGAAGCAGGGGGTTCACATCCCCACCCTGCCCCGACCACAGGTTTTCCTTGCCTATATCGGCGCCACAGCCAAGGACGCGGCGACAAAGCTGGCAGCCGACCTGAGAAAGAACGGCATCGGAGTAATAGAAGCGATAGGCGATAGAAGCCTGAAGGCTCAGCTAAGACAAGCCAATAGCCTCGATGTCAAGCAAGCCGTGATAATCGGTGAGCAAGAGGTAAAAGATGGCACGGTGATGCTGCGGGATATGGCCACCTCCGAACAGAAAACCGTCCCCCTTGAAGAGCTGCAAAACCATTTGCAATAACCAGCCCACAGCTTCACTTTATAGCTGAATTATGCTATAATAATATAAATGCACGCGTTACTATTTTTAGCAATTGCCTCTGATTTGTTAGCTTCATTTATTCCTCCGCCTCTTTGCCAACGTCCCACCCTTTCTCCCCCCTTCTCTCACTGACAACCACAACGATAATGAGTAACTAGATAGGGAACGATGAAACAAGAAACTAAGCAAGCCAATAAGGATTACACTGCCAAAGATATTCAGGTACTGGGTGGGCGAGAAGCAGTGCGCCGCCGGCCGGGCATGTACATCGGCAGCACTGACCAGCGCGGCCTGCACCATATGGTATGTGAAATCATCTATAACAGCGTTGACGAAGCCATGGCTGGCTACTGCAACACAATCAGGGTCACTATTAAACAAGATGATTCAGTGGTGGTAGAGGATAACGGGCGTGGCATTCCCGTGGATATTCACCCCACCACCAAGCTTTCCGCCCTGGAGACGGTAATGACCACGCTACACGCCGGAGCCAAGTTTGGCGGCAAGACTTACCAGGTATCGGGCGGTTTACACGGAGTAGGTGCCTCAGTAGTAAATGCCCTGTGCTCCTGGCTCAATGTTAATGTCAAGCGCGATGGCAAGATTTACCACCAGGAATACAAACTGGGTATACCCCAGGGAACGGTAGCGCCTATTGGTGAAGACAGCACCACTGGCACCACCATTACCTTCCTCGCCGATGAGGCAATATTCGGCAAGGTTAGCTACGACTTTAATACCCTGAGCCAGCGAATACGAGAAGTGGCTTACTTAAATAAGGGGCTGGAAATAACTATCATAGATGAAAGGAAAGACCCAGAGTACGAAAAGACCTTCTACTTCGAGGGTGGTATTACCAGCTTCGTCCGCCACCTTAACCGCAACCGGGAGGTCCGCCACCGCCAACCCATCTATACCACCAAAACGATAAACAGCACCATAGTCGAGACCGCCCTTCAGTATAACGATGGCTTTACTGAGTCCACCCTCAGCTTCGCCAATTGCGTCAACACTGTAGATGGGGGCACTCACCTTACTGGCTTCCGCTCAGCACTAACCCGGGTACTCAACGACTATGCCCGCAAGAACAAGCTTATCAAGGAGGATGACCCCAATCTGATAGGCGACGATGTCCGAGAGGGACTCACCGCCGTTATCAGTGTCAAGCTCACCGAACCACAGTTTGAAGGACAGACTAAAGGCAAGTTGGGCAACCCTGAGATTAAAAGCGTGGTGGAGAGCGCGGTTATTGAAGGTCTAGCCCTTTACTTCGAAGAGCACCCCGACGATGCTAAAAGGATTATAGATAAGTGCCTCACCACCGCCAGAGCCAGAGAAGCAGCCCGGAAGGCTCGCGATTTAATTATCAAAAAGAGCAGCTTGGACACAGCCACCCTGCCCGGGAAACTGGCTGATTGCTCAGAGAGAAACCCTGCTTACCGTGAGCTGTACCTAGTGGAAGGAGACTCAGCCGGTGGCTCAGCCAAGCAGGGACGGAACCGCCGCTTCCAGGCTATCCTGCCCCTACGGGGCAAAATCCTCAATGTGGAAAAGGCGCGCCTGGATAAGATGCTAGCTCACACAGAAATCCGCGCCCTCATTACCGCCTTGGGGACAGGCATAGACGATGAATTCGACCTATCTAAGCTCCGCTACCATCGGGTTATCATCATGACTGACGCTGATGTTGACGGGTCTCACATCCGCTCCCTGTTGCTGACCTTTTTCTTCCGCCACATGGTGGACCTGATTAACCACGAGCACCTGTTCATTGCCCAACCACCCCTGTATCGCGTTAAAGCCAACAAGCTTGAGCGCTGGGTTTACTCCGAACAAGAGAAGGACGAGATACTGGGCGAGCTAAAAGGGGCAAAAAAGGTAGCTGTCCAGCGTTACAAGGGTCTGGGAGAGATGAGCCCTGAGCAACTTTGGGAGACCACCATGAACCCGGCTACTCGCACCTTACTCGGCGTCAATCTGGAAGATACCGCCGCTGCTGACCACATCTTCCACGTGTTAATGGGAGAGGAAGTCCCACCCCGCAAAGCCTTTATCCAGGCCCACGCCAAGAGCGTCAAGAATCTGGATATTTAATGGACTAGGTTCAACAGGGCAGCGCAATCGTATCCCCTCTTCCTCAGCTCATCGCCCCCACCTTCATGGCGGTCAACCAACACGATGACCCTCGCCACCTGGCACTTCGCCGCCTCCACTGCCTCTATTGCCTTCAGGACTGAGCCTCCGGTGGTAAGGACGTCATCAACTATAGCTATTCTAGAGCCCGCCTTGAGATACCCTTCAATCTGCCTTTTGGTTCCATGCTCTTTAGCCACCTCCCTCACAATAAAGGCAGGGAGCAGCTTCCCCTCCAGGTAACTCACCACGGCCACCGCAGATACAATGGGGTAAGCCCCTGTTGCCACCCCACCAACAGCATCAATCTCATTCTCCGCCAACTGGTCAAATATTGCCTTCCCTATGTGGTAGGCCCCCTCCGGGGAGAGGGTTAGCTTTTTAGCATCGAAGTAAAAAGTGCTTTTCTTTCCTGAGGTAAGGGTAAATTCACCCGTCAGCAACGCCCCGACCCTGCTGGCGACCGCCAAAACCTTCTTAGTCTCCTCGGTATTCACCCCCACCTCTAAAGTCGGCTCTCTGTCCATACTGCTCCCTCCTCTGGCTAATGCCTGGTGTATAACCCCTGCTCCCTAATATATCTTGCTACTGGCTCAGGGACAAGATGCTCAATTGATAACCCCCGGGCAACCCGGTCTCTAACCCCCGAAGCGCTGATGTCTACCCTGGGCTCGTCAAGCAAAATAACCCGTCTGGCTAACCCCGGGATGCTGGCTTCCAAAGAGCTAAGGTCGGGAGCCGGCGAGCCTACTCTGGGGACCGCCACCAGACGGCTTAGAGCTATCAGCCGGGATGGCTCCCGCCACTTAGGCAGTTCCGATAAACAATCCCAGCCTAAAATGAAAAACAGCTCATCCTTAGCGCCAAACTGACCCTTGAGCTCGGCGATAGTATCCACAGTATAAGAGGGACCAGCCCGCTCTACCTCTGTAGTAGATAGCTTGAAGCAAGGCTTATCTCCAATAGCCAGCCGCACCATCTGGAGACGATGCTCAGCAGCTGAAATAGAACTATTCGCTCTCAGGCAGGGCAGACCGGCAGGCACAAACAGAACCTCAGCCAGATTCAGTCGAGCCTTTGCCTCCATAGCAATAAGGAGGTGACCCATATGGATGGGGTCAAAGGTTCCCCCGAGGACACCGATATTCATCCTGCTACCACTCCCATTCTAAATCTCCACAGCGCACCTTATCACCTGCCTTAACCCCGGCCTTCTCCAGGGTCTTATCGACCCCTCGCCTAGCGAGCTGCTTCATAATCTGCCAGCGCACCTCCTGGCTAGACAAATCTGCCCTAGCTACAATACGCTCCAGTTCCGGAGAGACAATGACAAAAGCATCGCCCTCCTTACGCACACTGGCGCCAGCGGCCCGGGGTTGGGGGCGGAAAATCTTCTTACCCACCCTCTCCCCCACTCTTTTCTCCACGGCAAGCTGACCCACCATCCTCATCACTTCAGCCATAAGCTGGGGAACACCCTCCCCGATAACAGCCGAAACGAAAAAGGGCGAGGTCCCCACATCCTCGAAAGCCCCCTGAATCTCAGCTAACCGAGCCTGAACCTGGGGCAGGTCAATCTTATTAACTGCCACCAACTGGGGCTTTTGCGCCAGAGCCGAATCATATAAGCTGAGCTCGGTATTGACCCGCACCATATCCTCTACCGGAGACGCCGAGCTCCCATCTATCAGGTGAATGAGCATCTTGGTACGAGTAATATGGCGTAAGAAATCGTGCCCCAGACCTTTGCCAAGGTGGGCATCGTCGATTAACCCCGGAATCTCAGCCAAGACAAAACTTTGTTGCTCTACCTCAACTAAGCCAAGAATAGGCTCGCGGGTGGTGAAGGGATAACCGGCTATTTTGGGCTTGGCCGCTGAAGAGGCTGCCAGTAAGGACGACTTCCCTACGTTGGGATAGCCGATGATGCCAACATCGGCTATAAGCCTCAATTCCAGTATCAACGAGTTTTCCTCCCCAATCTCCCCCTTCTCAGCAATCCGCGGTGCCTGATTAGTAGCCGTGGTGAACCGGGTGTTGCCCCGTCCCCCCTTCCCACCCCTAGCTACCACCGTCTGTTGACCAGGCTCCCCCAGATCAGCAAGAACAATATCACTGACAACCTGCGTCTTGGGAAAGACCACAGTCCCTACTGGAACAGTGAGTATGAGATCTTTACCTCTCTTGCCGTGCTTCTTTTGACCTCTGCCATGCTCACCATTACCCGCCTTATAGAATCCTCTTCGGACAAAACTACGCAGGCTGGGCAGGCTACGGTCAGCCTTAATAATTACATCACCGCCACCACCACCATCCCCACCATCAGGCCCGCCAAAGGGGACAAATTTCTCCTTCCTGAAGCTTACTGCTCCATCTCCCCCCCTGCCTGCTCTGACGGTTATCTCTGCTCTATCAAACATGTTTACTGTAATAACTTTAATTACATATACAATATAGATTTATGGATATTTCATAATCATCTATAATATAGCATATCAGCCTGGTTGTAGCGATAAAAACGGGTGGTACGGGTTTAAGTGGGAGAAGCAGCTTAAACAACGCATAAAGTTATCAAGGTCTTTGATAACTTATTAAAAAAGTATCGTGGGGGGTATAAATCTTGGTATGGGGCGAACCTCTCTGTCTCCAAAAGTTATCGCTTTTTCCTACCCTGCGTCAGGGGCTGGATATGCTCTTGGATGTCTGAGAGTTTACGCATCAGATAAGGGCTGGCCTGGAGTTCACTGGCTATTTTCTCACAGGCGTGACTAACAGTGGCTGGATTCCTGTCCCCTAACTCCCTGCCAACTTGAGCCAGTGAGCTACCGGTTTCCCGCTGGATGAGATACATGGCTATCTGCCGAGCTAGGGCAGTTTCTTTGTCTCTTTTCCGGCCGGTCAGGTCTGCGGCGGCTAGCTGGAAATTTTCGGCTACTGCTTCGATTACTTGAGCTGGGGTGATAGCAGTGCCTCGACTGGGTTTAGCGGCTAGATTCTCCAGCGCTTGGGCGGCTACCTCGGGGGTAACTAAAGTTTTAAGCAGTTTAGCGTAGGCGATAACCCTGTTCAGGCTACCTTCCAGGTCCCTTATGTTTTGCCTGATACGCTGAGCGATGAAGTCCAGCACATCTAAAGCGACATCCTGCCCTCTCTGCTTAGCCTTAGCCTGTAGAATAGATAGACGTGTTTCGAAGTCGGGCGGTTGGATATCAACGATCAATCCCCACTGGAAGCGAGAACACAGTCTCTCCTCTAATAAGGGCATATCTTTTGGCGAGCAGTCACTGGTGACGACAATCTGCCGGTTGTTGTCATGTAGCTCGTTGAAGGTGTGGAAGAAGCACTCTTCTGTCTGTTCCTTGCCGATGATGAAGTGGATATCATCAATCAATAGCATATCAACTTTTCGATATTTATTGCGGAACTCTTCGTTTTTTTTCTGCTGGATAGCCTGGATAAACTCGTTGGTGAACTGTTCCCCGCTGACATAAAGCACCTGGAAGTGGTTGGCTAGAGCCATATGGCCAATGGCATGTAGTAAATGGGTCTTGCCCAACCCTGGGCCCCCGTAGATGAACAGTGGATTATAGCTACTTCCCGGCTTTTCAGCTATGTCGAGGGCAGCGGCGCAGGCTAAACGATTACAGTTGCCGGTAACGAAGGCATCAAAGGTATATTTAGAGTTGAATTTTGGCGATGCTTTTTCTCGGACGCTATAGCCGCCCGCTGGAATTTGCTCTTTGCTCTCTACTTGGAAGCGAATGTTGAGGTTGCGCCCGGTAACGCCAATGAGTGTTTTCTCAATTAAAGAACGCTGCTTCTTATCTAAATATTCAGCGACGAAGGTATTAGGCACGCCGACAACAAACTGGTTATCTTGGCAGCTTAAGCCTACTGTTTTTTCTAGCCAAGTCCGGTAGTTTGATTTGCTGACCTGTATTTGCAGCTCGCCCAGCGCAGCTTCCCAGACCTGTTTTGCCGGCTCGTCTTCCATAAAACTCCTCTCGTTTAATGTTTGGGGTTTAAGATCCTGTGCCATCTTATTCTCGAGGGCCATGGATGGCGTGACCTAATGGGGCTGGAAAAAGAGGCTAAGAGTTAACGCTACATCATGATCACAACTTTTGAAACAAGTCGTTAATATTTCGTTAATATATAGTATAACAGGGGGTTTTTCTTGGGGGGCAACATTTTTGGCAGTGGTTGCTGGGCGTTTGCAGGTCATGGTTATCCTTCCAAGGTCTGCCATGCTTGTCTATTTGGTTAATATTAACCCCACCACATATGAAAGGGCAAAGTTGTTAGAAAAAGTTTTTGATGTTAAGATTTAGCATTAGGAGGCGTAAGTTGCGGCTTATTTTTATGGGCAGCCCTGAGTTTGCCGTTCCTCCACTGGAGCACCTTATCCTGGATCAATTCCACGTTGCCGCTATTTATACTCAGCCTGATAAAACGGGGGGGAGGGGGCGTTCTCTGATGCCCACCCCGGTAAAAAGAGCAGCCGTAACTTGGAAGCTACCGGTGGTGCAACCGCCTAGCTTGAAAGGTGCGGAGGCTGTGGCGCAGCTAGCTGCCTTTCGCCCCGATGTTATAGTGGTGGCTGCCTTTGGTCAGATTCTGCCCCAGTCGGTGTTGGACCTGCCGCGCTATGGGTGTGTTAATATTCATCCCTCTCTGCTGCCCAGATTTAGAGGGGCATCGCCGGCAGCCTCGGCTATCTTAGCCGGGGATGAGTTTACCGGGGTTAGCCTTATGCTGCTGGATAAGGGCGTCGATACCGGACCCGTATTAGCTAGGGCGCAGATTGCTATTTCAGCAAACGATACCACTGGCGCACTTACTGCCAAGCTCTCCCTGCTCGCAGCCCGGTTACTTCTGGAAGTTCTGCCCTGCTGGATAAGGGGTGAAATCGCTCCACAGCCCCAGAATGAAGCTGAAGCTGTTTATTCTGCCCCCATCTCTAAGGAAGATGGTGAGATTGATTGGCATCTGCCGGCAGCGGATATATGGCGGCGGGTGCGTGCTTTCCAGCCCTGGCCGGGATGTTACACCAGCTGGCGGGGGAGGCAACTCAAGATTATGGAGGCGGTGCCTCTGCTGGAGGAAGGGTCCGTTGAGGCAGGGCAGGTGATAGCTGTGGGGGGAACGAAGGCTGACTTTGGCGTTGGTACTGGGGAGGGGATTTTAAGGGTGTCCAAGGTTCAGCTGGAGGGGAGGTGGGCTATGTCGGCTGCCGAGTTTTTGCGGGGGCAGAGGGAGTTTATGGGGACGATACTGCGCTGACTTAAAGCTGACTTAAACAGGTGGTCCCCTTGACCGCTGCCATAATTGTATTGCCTAACTCAAGCCCAGCTTGTATAATCTGGTAACACGGTGAGGAGGCTGTTTTGTCTTTACCCCGGAACCTAAGCCAGTTTGCTACTCTGGTAGATATCATCGCTAGATTACGCTCACCTGACGGCTGTCCCTGGGACAGAAAGCAAACCCACGTCTCAATGCGGGATAACCTCTTGGAGGAGTGCTACGAGGTATTGGATGCTCTGGACAGGAGGGATTCAAGCAAGCTCTGTGAGGAGCTGGGCGACCTTTTAATGCAGATTGTCATGCATGCTCAGATTGCCACTGAAGCCGGTGAATTTGAGCTGGGGGATGTGGTGAAGAGCATCAGCGCCAAGCTGATTCGCCGCCACCCACACGTCTTTGGCTCGCTAAAGGTGAAGAGTGCCGATGAGGTGCTGCTGAACTGGGAGAATCTAAAGAAGGGGGAGAGGGAGGCGGATGCATCTATGCTGGACAATGTTCCCAAACATATGCCGGCGTTAGCCTATAGCCAGGAGATTCAAAGTCGGGTGGCTCGGGTGGGTTTTGACTGGGAGGATGTCGATGGCGTCATCGATAAGCTGGTAGAGGAGGTAAACGAATTTAAACAGACGGAGAGTCAGGAGGAGAGGGAGCATGAGTTCGGTGACCTGCTGTTTACCCTAGCTAATATCGCCCGCCGGCTGAAGATTGATTTGGAGGCGGCGCTGAGGCAGGCAAATCGTCGCTTTTATCAGCGTTTCGGCTATATGGAGAAGCTCTGCCGGGAGCGTGGGGTGAGCTTTGCCGACCTGTCCTTTGATGAGCAGAACGCTTTGTGGGAAGAGGCGAAAAAGGGAGCGGAGGAGTAGTGGTCGGGGTGAGAGGACTTGAACCTCCGACCTCAGCGTCCCGAACGCTGCGCGCTACCAGACTGCGCTACACCCCGCAACTATCTATTATATGCGGATTCGACCCTTGGGGCAATAGTGATGAAATACGGCATTGTAATTATGGATGGGGCTGCGGACCGCCCCCTCCCCCAGCGGGAGGGGAAGACCCCTCTGGAGCTGGCTAGTACCCCCAACTTGGATGCCATGGCTGGAGAGGGAATGCTGGGGATGGTGCGCACCGTGCCGTCGGGGATGGACCCTGATAGCGCCTGCGCCTGCATGTCCATTCTCGGTTATGACCCCAGGGTCTACTACCGGGGCAGGAGTATCATTGAGGCTAAGCACATGGGCATCCCTGTTGGCAATGACGAGGTTGTTTTTCGATGCAATCTGGTGGCTATTCGTGATGGCAAGATGTGGAGCTGTAGCTCTGGTTACATCAGTACCGAGGAGGCTCGGCAGCTCATTTCAGATTTGGATGATGCCCTGGGCAACGACGATATTCACTTTTACCCCGGCGTAAGTTACCGGCATATATGTAAACTGAAAGGTCGGGAGGATACCCTACTGGCTCATTGTACCCCACCCCACGATATCCCGGATAAGCCCATTGCCGAGTATCTTCCCCGCGGTCGGGGGAGCGCGATATTACGCGACTTGATGAAACGCTCGGAGGCGGTGCTCCGGGACCATCCGGTGAATGTAGAGCGGAGGTCTCGTGGCGATGTTCCAGCGACCACTATCTGGCTGTTCTGGGGTAGCGATAAGTTGCCTGAGATGCCGTCGTTTGAAGAGGTATATGGTCTCAGGGGGGCAATGACCTCCGGGGTTGCTCTTCCCCACGGCTTAGCCAAAATCGTAGGGATGGATGTATTAGATATCCCCGGGGTAACTGATGGCCCGGACAATGACTATGTCGCCCAGGTGACGGGCGCTCTAAACGCGCTTGATGACCATGACCTGGTGGTTATCCATATTGAGGCGCCCGATGAAGCGGCTCATGCCGGCTCCATTGATGATAAGGTGGTGGCTATTCAGGTAATAGATAGGGAGGTTATCGGGCGGCTCCGCTCCTGGTGGGGGGATGACCTGCGGCTACTAATCCTGCCCGACCACCCCACGCCGATTGAAGTGCGGACTCATGCCGCTGACCCGGTGCCCTTTATGTTATGGGGGCCGGGGTTCACCTCTAACGGGGCGAAAAGATTTACTGAATCTGAGGCGGAAAAAACTGACTTTTTCCTCGAGCAAGGGTATAATATTATGAACATGCTGGTGGGGGAATAGCAGACTATTTGAGGGTTAAGGACGATGGCTTTAATTGTACAAAAATATGGCGGTTCATCGGTAGCTGATGCTAAGAAGATTAAGAGCGTAGCCAAGCGTATAGCTGCTGTCAAAGATAAGGGTGACCAGATAGTGGCGGTGGTATCGGCGATGGGCGATACCACCGATGACCTTATTGAACTGGCCTATCAGGTAGCCAAGCAACCCAGTGCCAGGGAGCTTGATGTCCTCTTGTCCACCGGCGAGGTTGTCTCCAGCACCCTGCTGACCATGGCGCTACATAGCATGGGCTATGGGGCGATCAGCCTTAGCGGTGCTCAGGCTGGCATAAGAACTGATAATGCCCACAGGCGAGCCAGAATTCTCAACATTGACTCCAAACGGCTGGTCCAGGAGCTGGAGAAGGGGAATATAGTTATCGTCGCTGGTTTTCAGGGTATTTCTGAGGTGGAGGATATAACCACGCTGGGGCGGGGTGGCTCTGATACTACCGCGGTGGCTCTGGCTGCCAGCCTTGGGGCTGAAGTTTGCCAGATATATACCGATGTCGAGGGGGTCTATACAGCCGACCCTAGGCTGGTTCCTGAAGCTTGCCTCCTGGACGAGATTGGCTATGAGGAGATGCTGGAGCTGGCAACATATGGGGCTAAGGTTACGCACCCTCGGGCAGTTGAACTGGGGGAGCTGCACAATATTCCCATCCTGGTAGCCTCTAGCTTCACCCGAAATCCAGGTACATTAATTCATGGAGGCGTGTCTATGGAAGTCCGAAATAAGGTGAGGGGTATAGCTCATGACCTTGATGTGGCTAAGGTGATGGTGGTTGGCGTTCCTGACCAGCCGGGTATTGCGGCAGCCATCTTCGAGCCCTTAGCCCAAGCTGGCATCAGTGTCGATACCATTGTTCAGAATGCCAGTATCGATAACATTACCGATTTGACCTTTACCGTGGCTAAAAGTGATTTGGCTGGGGCGATGACTTTGGTGGAGCCTATAGCGCAGTCAATTGGAGCTAGGGAGTGTGTTAGTGATTCCAATTTGGGCAAGGTTAGTATTATAGGCACCGGGATGCAGAACACCCCTGGCTATGCCGCTAAAATGTTTAAGGTGATGAGCGAGAATAAAATAAATATACAGCTTATTACCACTTCTGAGATAAGAATAACGTGCATTGTTGATGCGGCTAAGGTTAAGGATGCTGTTCGTGCCTTACATCAAGCCTTTGAGATGGATACTGGTGAGTAATCCGTATCTTAACCCTATGTAAACATGCAAGGTATGTTACAGGGAGTAGAGGATGACATATCAGGATGAGGAACAGGTGGGACTTAGGTGGCGGCGTAGCAGGCAGGCCGTAGCCTTAGCCATGGAGGGTCGGTGGCAGGAGGCAATAACGGCTAATCAGGACCTGATAGAAAACTTCCCTGATGACGTCAATGCCTATAATCGATTGGGAAGAGCCTATATGGAGCTGGGGGATTATTCTAAGGCAGAGGAAGCCTATCGCCGCGCCATAGAACTCGACCCCTATAATGCCATTGCCAAGAGGAATCTGGACCGTTTACCCGGTTTAGGGGAGACCGCGGTCGGTTTACAGGGCGATACTGACAAGGTCGAGCCGCAACAGTTTGTTGAGGAGACAGGTAAAGCCGGGGTAGTTAATCTTTACCGGTTGGCTTCCCCAGAGGTACTGGCTAAGATGGTGGCTGGTGATAGGGTTCGACTGAAGATAGACGGGGCTGATTTAATAGTGGAGAATGTCCGCGGTGATTACCTGGGGCAAGTCGAGCCTGGGCATGAGCAACGACTGGTCAAATTAATGAGGGGTGGTAATAAGTATTCCGCCGCCGTTATCAACTCGGTGGAGGGGATGATAAACCTCATTGTAAGGGAGGTATATCAGGACCCCAGCCAGGCAGGACGTCCCTCCTTCCCGGCGAAGGAGTTTAAGAGCCCGCGACCTTATATTACGGACAGGGTCAGGCGCGAGATGGAGGAATATGACGAGGGGGGGGAGGAGGAGCCTGGCTACACTATAGTGGGTGGAGAGGATCTGGAATTGTCGCCTGAGGATGCCTCCAAACTGGATACTGAGGTTGATGTTGAAGAGGATGAGAATGAAGAAGAATGAGAGGTTGAGACACTATGGTTTTAGGCAAGGTTAAGCCAATAAACATTGAGGATGAGGTAAAGAGTTCTTATCTTGACTACGCTATGAGCGTCATTGTTTCTCGTGCTTTGCCCGATGTTCGGGATGGGTTAAAGCCGGTGCAGCGACGTATTCTTTATTCCATGCATGGTATGGGGCTAACCCATGCCAGCCCTTATAAGAAGAGTGCTCGTGTCGTCGGTGATGTATTGGGCAAGTACCACCCGCATGGCGATGCTCCTGTGTATGATACTATGGTGCGCTTGGCTCAGGATTTCTCCATGCGGTATGTTCTTGTTGATGGGCAGGGCAATTTTGGCAGCGTGGATAATGACCCGCCGGCGGCGATGCGTTATACTGAGGTGCGGTTGGCTTCTGTTTCCGAGCAGATGCTGGTTGACATTGAGAAGGATACCGTCGACTTTATGCCCAACTTTGATGCCAGCCTTGAGGAGCCCCTGGTTTTGCCTACTCGGCTGCCCAATTTGCTGGTTAACGGCAGTGCCGGGATTGCGGTTGGGATGGCTACCAATATCCCTCCTCACAATCTGGGCGAAGTCTGTGATGCTATCGCTTACCTCATTGACAACCCTGAAGCCATGGTTAATGAGCTTACCGAATTTGTTAAAGGGCCCGATTTCCCTACCGCTGGCATTATTATCGGGCAGGAGGGGATCAAGGCTGCCTATGCTACCGGGCATGGCAAGGTGATAATCCAGGCTAAGGCTCATGTTGTAGGCCCTACCGAGGGCGGACGTCGCCAGATATTGGTTACCGAGCTTCCCTACCAGACGAGCAAGGCTGCCCTGGTGGAGAGAATAGCGGAGCTGGTCAAGGATAAGAAGGTCAAGGGCATAAGTGAGCTTCGGGATGAGTCAGACCGTCAGGGTATGCGCATTGTCATAGAGGTAAGGAGGGATGCCCAACCCCAGCAGGTGCTTAATAGCCTCTATAAATATACCGCCATGCAGTCGGCTTTCTTCATTAACATGCTGGCTCTTGTTGACGGGCAGCCCAGGGTGATAAGCCTTAAAGAGGCACTTCAGCATTATATAGACTTTCGTCGTGTTGTTGTCACCCGCCGCTCTCGGTTTGAGCTAAAGGTGGCTAAGGCCAGAGCGCATATTTTGGAGGGATTTAAAATCGCCTTAGACAATATTGATAAGGTGATTGCTACCATCAAGAAATCGGAGACGGCTGAGTCAGCCCGAAGTAACCTTATGACTGGCTTTGGCTTAACTCAGATTCAAGCGCAGGCTATTCTTGACATGCAGTTACGTCGGCTGGCTAATCTGGAGCGGCGTAAGATACTTGATGAGTATGCCGAGTTGGTGAAAACTATCGCCTATCTGGAAGGCCTTCTAGCCAGCCCGAAGAGAATACTTCTCTTAATAAAGGACGAGGTTGATGAATTAAAGGCTAAGCATGGTGACCCCAGGCGGACCGAGATAAGGGAGCAGGGGGTGATAGAATTTAACGAAGAGGACCTTATCCCCCATCAAGGAGTGGTGATAACGCTTAGCGCCAGGGGATTCATCAAGCGAGTGCCCTCTCTGACCTATGGGCCTCAGCATCGGGGTGGCAAGGGTGTCATCGGCATGATAACCAGGGAGGAGGATGCGGTGAGACTATTGGCGGTGGCTGATACCCATGATGACCTTCTGTTCTTCACAAACCGGGGCAGGGTGTTTAGGATAAAGTGCTATGAGATTCCGGGTGATAGTACCCGGAGGGGTAAAGGGACCGCGGTGGTTAATCTTTTCCCCATCGCCGAGGGTGAGCGGGTTACTGCTATGGTAGTGGTAAGTGGTTTTAAGACGAGTGATTGTCTGGTGATGGCTACTGGTCAAGGCGAGGTGAAAAAGACAGCTATGCAGCATTTCGCTTCAGTGCGGAGTAGCGGGCTTATCGCTATGGATTTAGCTAAAGGCGATGAGCTGGTGAAAGCCCATATATGTACTGCCGGCGATGATATGGTATTGGTAACCAAGCAAGGGCAGGCAATCAGATTTGCCGTGTCTGAGCTGAGGGCTAGCTCCAGAACTAGTGGCGGAGTACGCGGCATCCGTTTAGCTCCCAGTGACCGGGTAATCAGTATGGATATTGCCCATCCTGATGCCCTTCTGCTGGCGGTTACCATGGGGGGCTACGGTAAGCTTACTGCCATTGATGAATATCCACGCCAGCATCGTGCGGGTGGTGGGGTAAGAACTTTTAAGACGACGGATAAGACGGGTGAGGTCGTTGCTGCTGGCCTTGTTTCCCGCTCTCAACAGCTAATGATTATATCGGCTGAGGGCAACGTTATCTGCACTCCGCTTCAGGAGAAACGCCAGGAGTATCGCATTCCTGTTCAGAAAAGGAGCACCCAGGGGGTGAGGTTAATGAAGCTTGCCCAGGGTGATAAGGTGGTAGCTATCACCTGCTTTGATTGAGGGATTGTTCTTCCTGGCCATCCTGAAGATAAGCCTTGATTCAGTGTAGATGAGTATGCGCAGTGGTTGCTGGGTTATAGTTACCAGCATCAATATCGCGATGTTATTTTAGTTGGTCATTCCATGGGGTACCGTTGCTCAGCCTTACCGGAATCCCCCTTTGAGCCAGGTAATCTTTTACTTGGCGAATTGAGTAGGTTCGGTAGTGAAAGATACTGGCAGCAAGGACAGCATCAGCTTTGCCGATGACCAGTGCTTGGTAGAGGTGTTCGGGATTGCCGGCGCCCCCGCTGGCAATAACCGGTACCGTCACCGCCTCACTGATAGTGCGGTTCAGCTCCAGGTCGTATCCAGTCCGATGACCATCAGCATCCCAGCTGGTAACGAGGAGTTCCCCTGCGCCGAGGGTAACCGCCCGCTTTGACCACTCTATGGCGTCTCGCCCGGTTGACTTCCGCCCGCCGTGGGTATAGACCTCCCACTTAGGCTCATCACCGTTGCTTACTCTCTTGGCATCGATAGCTACCACTATGCACTGAGAGCCAAATCTCTTCGCCCCTTCACTAACTAACTGTGGGTTGAGCACGGCAGCGGTATTAATAGCGACCTTATCTGCTCCAGCCTTTAGCATTCGCCTCATATCGTCGGTGTTGCGTAGTCCACCACCCACGGTGAGGGGGATGAAAACTTGCTCCGAGACGTGTTCCACCACATCCACCATGGTATCGCGGCCCTCAGGCGTAGCCCCAATATCGAGGAAGACCAGCTCATCAGCCTCCTCCTTGTAGTAGAAGGCAGCCAGTTCGACCGGGTCGCCGGCGTCGCGGAGGTTGGTAAAGCTGGTGCCTTTAACCACTCTTCCCTGAGTAACATCAAGGCACGGGATAATCCTTTTGGTTAACATCGTCAAAAACCTTAGCCAAACTGCATTTAGCTTGCTTTTTAACCTTCGCCATCTCTAGAAAGTTGGTATACATCTGCAGCCCGTAACGGCCGCTTTTTTCTGGGTGGAACTGGGTGGCTACCAGATTACCCTTGATTAGGATACTACATATAGACACTCCGTACTCGGTTGTGGCTGCCACAACCGAGGTATCATCGGGGACACAATAATAGCTGTGAACGAAGTAGAAGTTGGCTTCATCTGGGATAGCCTCAAGAATAGGATGCGTTGCTCTCTGTTTTACTTGGTTCCAGCCCATATGGGGAACCTTGAGTCCTGGAGGCAGCTGCCTTACCACTCCTGGAATTATCCCTAGGCATTCATGCCACCCCCCTTCCTCAGTTCCTGAGAACAGGACCTGCATGCCGACGCAGACAGCAAAGAGGGGATGCCTTTCGGAGATGAGTTGGCTAACGACCTTGTCCAGTCCTGTTTTTCTTAAACTATGCATGATATCCCCGGCGGCACCAACGCCAGGCAGAATCACTGCCGGTGCGTCAAGTATATGGTCGGGATTGCTGGTCACTGTTGGCTGATAACCCACGTTGGTGATGGCATTGGCGACACTACGCAAATTTCCGGCGCCGTGGTCGATTATGGCAATCATTTTATATACTACCAGTTTCTTTAAGTTTTTGCTGGCAATTCGGTTGCCAGCGCTCAAGCCCGCAGGCATTGCAATCTTTATGGCGGCAGTCAGGGGTTTTTTCTCCGCCCTTTATCGCCCGCTGATATTCCCGCTTCAGGAAGGCTGGAGTTATGCCCGTGTCAATATGAGCCCAGGGCAGGGGTTCATCTAACGAACGCTCCCTCTGGGCATAGAAAGCGGGGTCAACGCCAGCCTCAGCAAGGGCGCTCAGCCAATTTTCGTACTTGAAGTGCTCGCTCCAGCCATCAAATATTGAGCCCAGTTGCCAGGCGCGATAGATAACCTTGCCCAGTCGCCTATCGCCTCGTGACAATACTGCCTCTAGCAGGCTGACTTTAGGGTCGTGCCACCATAGCCTGATTCCTTTGCGACGCAATCCTTGCTTAAGGAGTTCATGCTTGGGGTTTAGCTGCTGTTCGCTTTCCTGAGCCACCCACTGAAAGGGGGTATGTGGCTTGGGCACGAAGGTAGATAGGCTGATTCTTAGCTGAGGCCTTTTCCCTTTAGCCTGCCTACTTAGTGCATCGATTTTATCCGCCAGTTGGATTATGCCCTCTACATCTTCATTGGTTTCTGTGGGCAGGCCGAGCATGAAATATAGCTTGAGTCCTGTCCAGCCTCGAGCAAAGGCAGCGGCAATCTTCTCTAGGAATGCGTCTTCATCGATATCCTTGTTGATGCTCTGCCGCAATCTTCGGCAACCTGCCTCGGGGGCGAAGGTGAGCCCTGTCCTTTTACCTGCGGGGAGGGCATCCATCAGTTCCAGCGAGAAGCTATCCATGCAGAGACTGGGTAGGGAGAGGGTAAGGTTACTGTGCTTATATTGATGGAACAGGCTCAATATAAGCTTATCAATATTGGTGTAGTCGCTGGTGCTTAATGAGACAAGGGATATCTCGTTGTAACCACAGTTGGCGATAAGCTCCCCTGCTGCCTGGAGCACCTCTTTTTGGGGACGCTCACGCACCGGGCGGTATATATTGCCAGCCTGGCAAAAGCGGCAGCCACGACTGCATCCCCGCTGTATCTCTATCGCCCCTCGGTCATGGATGACCTCGATGTAGGGGACAACCGGTTTAGTCATCGGAGGAGGGAGCGCGCCCACTATCCGCCGCCGGATGGTGGGGCTAGCCTCGGCTACAGTGGGGGTGATGCTTTTAAATAGACCGTTATCCTGGTACTCTACCTGATACAGACCGGGCACATAGATGCCGGGGATAGAGGCTACCTGGCGGAATAGCTCCTCTTTGGCAGTTCTCTTGCCCTGCCGTTTCCAATCCCGGAGGTTATCAACCAACTCCAGCAGTATCTCTTCGCCATCCCCGATGATAAAGAAGTCAATAAAGTCAGCCATTGGCTCGGGGTTAAGGACACAGCTACCACCGGCTATCACTACGGGATGGGAATCGTCTCTATCTGAGGTTCGCATTGGTATTTGGGCTAGATGAAGCATGTTCAGTACGTTGGTGTAGGTGAGTTCATAGCCTAGGGAGAAGCCGATAACATCAAAATCCTTCAGCGGGTGCTTGGATTCAAGGCTGAACAGAGGAGTGCCGCTGGCGCGTATTATTTCTGCCATATCCACCCACGGGGCATATACCCTTTCAGCGAGGACATCGGACTGGCGGTTCAACATCTCATACAGGATAGGCAAAGCCATATTGGACATGCCTACTTCATACAGGTCCGGGTAGGAAAGGGCAACCTTGATAGGGGTCTTGTCCCAGTCCTTAACTATGCTATTCCACTCGCCGCCGGTATAGCGGGCGGGCTTGATAACTTGATTTAGTATATTATCGAGGTGGGTCAATCTTTCCTCCTCAGACATCCAATTGTGTCAGGTCGAACTTCATACCATCTCGGGCAGCAATCACCTTAACCCCGGTCTCCTCAGACAGCTTCTCGGCTATCTCCCATGGCTTTGCCCGCCATATGGTCATACCAAAGTGGGTCAGGATGGCTACCTTGGGCTTTAACTCCCCGATAATGTGCTTGGCATCAGGCACCGATAAGTGGGCAATGGGTGGTCTGGGCGTTTCAAATACCACATTAATAATCAGTAGCTCGCCCCCGTAGCTCTGGCACAAGCCATCGAAGTAGCGGCTGTCCGCAATATAGGAGAAGGTGTGGTTAGCGGTGGTGAACACCATGCCGTAGGTTTCGACCGGGTGTATGTGCCGAACTGGAGTGGTAAAGGAGATATTGCCTATGGAATAGGACTTGCCCTCCTGTAGAATTTCGATGCCCTCAAGGCAGTCTTTCAGGTAGGAGAAGATAACCGGCTCACTCCCCAGGGCGTCGGCGGGGGCGAACAGCCGGCCATGCCGCCTGAATCCGCCCTGAGTCATGGATTCAACCATGACGTTGACATCTGCCGAATGGTCTAGGTGGCGGTGGGAGAGGATTATGCCGCTGAGCTTAGTGCCTCTCAACTTCCGTTTAGTGGACTGGACTATACAACCTGGGCCGGGGTCGAGGAGTAGTTCGGTGCCGTCTAAATTCAGCCACATGCCGCCTGAAGCTAAGACCTGGGTGATGACGGTAAATCTGGCACCGCCAGTCCCTAAAAAGGTTATAATATTCTCTGGTGAGCTATTATCTTCCATGGTTTATGTAACTATAAAGTACAGACGTAATTTTTACAATCGCCGCCGAAAGCTCTAAAATAGCACTAATGAATCAAGGAGAGCAGAAATGGAGAAAATTTGGGCGCCGTGGCGTATGGAATATATTATGATGGAGAAATCGGGGGAGTGCTTTCTGTGCGCAAAACCTAAACAGAGTGATGATGCTCTAAATTACATCCTGTATCGGGGAAGGCAAAACTTCGTCATTATGAACACCTATCCCTACAACCCGGGGCACTTGATGATAGCCCCCTACCGACATGTAGATAGCCTGGATGGGCTGAACAGTGAGGAGCTTCACGAGCATATAGAGATAGTTGCTCGAAGCCTCAAGGTGTTAAGGGAGGCATTTAAACCCGCCGGCTTCAACATAGGGGCAAACACGGGGAAGGTAGCGGGCGTGGGCCTGGAGGGGCATGTCCACACTCATATCGTCCCCCGGTGGCAGGGCGACACCAACTTTATGCCAGTAATATCTGAAACCAAGGTGATATCTGAGGCATTGGCGGATACCTATAAGAAACTAGAGGGCAAATTCTGAGTGCCCCCAACGGAATTCGAATCCGTGTTACCGGCTTGAAAGGCCGATGTCCTAGTCCTCTAGACGATGGGGGCACGCCGCTAAATTATAGCAGAGACAGTGGTGGCGGGCAACGCTGTATTGATATTTATTAGCCTTGAAACGACCCGTTTCTTCTTAGTCGCTATTTTTCAGTTCTCTCCTTTAAATATGCTACTATATAGGGCAAATGCGCACCATATTCGGTCGTGATAAGCTGAGAGGGAAAGCTGTTCCCATAATAGCCCTGTGCTTTGTCATCGCCGTCTCAGTTGTCATCGGTGCCCTCTATTATCAGGGCAAGCTCGCCAGCATTGCCCAACTTGAATATCTTGAATATTATGGCTATCCCGGCGTCTTCCTCGTCAGTCTTATCTGGAACTCCACTGTTCTTTTCCCTATTCCCAGTTTCTGGATATATTATCCACTGGGGTCTATTTTCTTCCCGCCCCTGTTGGGGTTGGCTGGTGGGGCAGGGGCCACTATTGGGGAGCTAACCGGCTATATGGCGGGGTATGGCGGACGCGGAATCTTGCAGCGACGAAAGGGATATGCCAGGGCGGAGCGCTGGGTGAAGAGGTGGGGGGCTCCTATCATCTTTGGCTTTAATCTGGTGCCCCTTTTCCCCTACGACCTGACTGGGATAGCTGCTGGTGCCCTTCGTTACCCATTATGGAAGTTTTTTCTGCTATGCCTGGCGGGTAGGAGCTTAGCCTATTTCATTATGGCTGCTTTCGGTGCCGGGTGGGTACAGTTACCCGAGTGGATGCCCTTACCTTACCCTAATACCCCTTAACAACATTGAACTGGCAATAAGAGAGCCAAAACTAATCCAGAGCATGACGGTATAGCCCAACCCGGCGCTATAAGCGTTAGCGAAGTCAATCATCGGTCCCTGGAGGCGGGCAAGGATAGAGCCACCGGCCGTAGCCAGATTGGTCAGGCCGAGGTATCTTGCCGCTTCATCTCTGGGTACTAGGTCCACTGCCAGAGCCCAGTTACTGCCCATGAGACCCCCCAAGCCGATTCCGAGGAGACTGGCGGCGAATAGCATAGGATGGTAGCTGTGGAGGAAGAACAGTAGCCCAATCCCTAAAGCGCCAATAAGCCCGGAAACGAAGGCTACCGGCCTTCTCCCCAACCTGTCGGAGAGGCGCCCGGCGGGATAGACCGCACCTGCCATGCAACCGCCGGTTACCAGGGCAAAGTCGCCCATCACTGCCGATGGGTCGGCTACACCGACGACATCCTTAAAGAAATACAGACCAAAGGTCATAAAAGTAGTCAGCGGGAGAACGAAGAGGAGGCGGGATACTAGGAAACGCCTGAAATCAGGGGTGGCCTCGACATCAATCTTGAAGCTTTTGCGCAGAGTAGGCAGTAAGGACAATCTGGTGCCACCGGTCCCCGTCTGCTCCTTAACGGTCAGTACCGTCCCAATCATGGTGCCGAGGGAAACTGCTCCCAGTATCCCCAGACTCAGCCATAGCCACCAGCTTCCCTGTCCAGTGGAGTAGTTGGTCATCAGGTGGCCGACCAGCCAGATGAAGGTAACCCCGCCCACTATCTCCAGCAGCCCCTTCACCCCTGATGCTCGCCCTTTCTTATCTTCAGGCACTAGGTCAGGGATAAAGGCTTGATACGGCCCCAGTGCCGCATTGGAGCCGACCTGGAGTAGGTAATAGATGGCGAAAAGGGCGACACAGCTGCGGGCAAGGCCTATCCCGGGCAGAAGCGATAGTGTAACTACGGCGCCGATGAGGATGAAGGGTCTTCGCCGTCCCCACCTGAAGCTGGCGCGGTCGCTGAATGCCCCCGCTATGGGCTGAGTAGCTATAGCCAGGAGCAAGCCGGTAGCGGTGAGAATCCCGAGGTAGGTATTCTTCTGCGCCTCGGCGACAAAGTCTAATAAGCGCAGCGGCAGGATGATGCCGTGAAGGCTGCTCCACAAAGCAGTCATGGCGAAGCCGAAGATGGTAATCTTGACGTAGTCGATAGGGGCGAACCCCTCAGGACTGACATCGGTGCTGGTAGTGCTTGTTGCCTTGCTCACTATGGCCCAAGCATAGCAGAGGCACAGGTGGGAGGCAATATTGTGGTGGGTTGGTCATCTGCTCGCGCTTGTGAGCAGACAGCACTTATATCGCCATCTCCTGATACAATCTTGGGCTACCCTCAAACTTCTCAGGCTTCGCGTACCTCAGCTTTATATCTGGGCAGTAACAGTACTAATTGACTATCGGCGAGGTACTTATAAGGGATTGTAATGCCCTCGTTCGGTGGATGACAATGTAAGTGGGGCTTGAAGCGCTTTGGTTGGCGTAGATAGGCAGTTGGGATTTTGTTAGCTTTAGACAGGGGCCATGATTCTTGATATTGGAGAAAAAGTACATATCATTGAGCGGCGTTACTCTGCAGAGGACCTACGTCGCCACTTTATTGGGGAAGTAATAAGGTGTGGGGAGAGTACGGTTCGGGTAAAAGGGCATGCCTGGGCCTTTGATAGCATGAGGGGAGAATTTGTTCAAAAGCCTGAAGAGAAGGATCGTGTGATACCGCTGGGGAAGAGGGTAGTCTTAAACGTTATACCTCCTCAAGTCAATTTGAGTGAACTCAAATATATTGCGACAAAGAGGGGCTTGGTTGTAACAGATGGGCAGGAGTTTAGTTTGGATATCAGCGAGTTCATGGCAATGTGAAAGCCAGTTTTACCTCAGTTAGCAATATAGCGGGTGTGTAGAGGAGCTCAGGGATAAATTGCCAACTCCTCAAGCCCGGTGGTTTCAGATAAGCCCAGCATCAGATTCATATTCTGGACAGCCTGCCCCGCTGCCCCCTTGACCAGATTATCTATGGCGCTGATAACCACCAGCCTCCCCGTTCTGGTGTCAATGGTGGGGTGAACGAGGCAGAAGTTGTTACCCCAGGTATGCTTGGTGTGGGGTGGAGACTCAACCACCCTGACGAATGGCTCATCCTTGTAAAAGTCCCGATAGAGCTGAAGTAGCTTTTTCCCTCCCTTCTGGTCAACGGATATCTTTCCGGAGGCTACCGAGGCGTAGCAGGTGGTCAGAATCCCTCTTGTCATCGGTATCAGGTGGGGAACAAAGGTTACGGCAAGCGTTTGCCTTGGGGAGAGCAGATTCAGCTCCTGCGCAATCTCGGGCAGATGTCGGTGCCCCTCCAGGGCATAAGCGGCAGCATCCTCATTGACTTCGGAGAAGTGGGTTTTCAGGCTGAGGGTTCTCCCTGCTCCAGATACCCCCGATTTACTATCGATGATGATATCAGGCTCAATTATCCCCTCTTTGACCGCTGGGGCGAGGGCCAGAATAGCCCCTGTCGGGTAGCAGCCCGGATTGGCTACCAGTTGGGCGGAGGCAACCTGAGAGCGGTATAACTCAGGCAGGCCATATACTGCTTTGTCAAGTAGTTGCGGGGTGGGGTGAGTGAAATCATACCAGCGCTCATAGTCGGCGGCATCCTTCAGCCTGAAATCGGCGCTGATGTCTACTACCTTGATGCCCTGGTTGAGCAGCGGTACCACCTCCTTGGCGCTTGCCTGGTGTGGCATAGCAGAGAAAGCCACCTCTACCTTCCCCAGCTCAGCTTCAATCGTCAGGTTTATGCCGCTTAAGTGGGGGAAGACCTGGTCTAGCCTCTGCCCAGCAGCACTGCGTCCGGTGACTGAAATGAGCTCTACCTCTGGGTGCTGGTGTAGCAGTCGGGCTAGCTCAACACCCGCGTAACCGGTAACATTGATGATGCCTACCTTGCTCATTATGGTTGACCTCCTTCGCAGTAACATTCCAAAGCGGTCAGTTCCTTGGGGGTACCCATGATGATGAGGCGGTCCCCAACCTCTATAGTGGTATCACCGGGTGGGCTAGTCAGGAGTTTGCCGCTTTTCTTGCTTATTGCCAGGATGACAGTTTTAACCTGCTGGTTAATGGTTTCGATAGTTACCCCGGCCAGTGGCGAGTCGCTCTTTATGATTATATTTTCCATGAGTAGTTCTTGCCCGCGGCGATAGGTTACTGTGTCAATAAAATCAACTACTGCCGGGCGCAGGGCGAGCATTGCCATACGCCGGGCACCAATGGTATTGGGAGAGACCACCCGGTCAGCTCCAGCCCTCTTTAGCTTTGACTCTACCTCCTTGCCGCTGGCTCGAGCCTCAATAAATAGGTCGGGGCGCAGCCCCCGAGCCGATAGAGTAATGTAGGTATTATCAGCGTCACTGCCCACGGCGGCTACCAGACCCCTGGCTTTTTCAACGCCAGCCTCTGTTAGCAATTTGTCACTGGTAGCGTCGCCAAGCAGGCATAGGTAACCCTCTTCTTCAGCCATGGCAATATTATCAGGGCGGCTATCAATAATGACAAAGGGGATACCTTCCTCGGTAAAGGTGTGGGCTACCTCCTCTCCTACTTTGCCATAGCCGCAGAGAATAAAGTGGTCTTTTAGTTTGGCTATTTTACCTTTCATTTGTCGCCTCCATAATTCGGTGCGCAATCTTCCCTCTATTACATACTGGATAAAGGCGGTTAAGACAAATAGCCCCCCACCAACACCACCCGCAATCAGGAAGATGCTGAAAATCCGCCCTCCGCTGGTGAGTGGGTGAACCTCACCATACCCTACAGTGGATATGGTGATGATGGTCATATAAAT